>CAJXRW010000031.1 GCA_913060525.1 uncultured Gammaproteobacteria bacterium | reverse complement strand
ACGAGATTTCTGCCTGTCTCGTGGGCTCGGAGATGTGTATAAGAGACAGTGACATACCTGGATATTATACATAGAATAACAGATAATTATTATATAATGACCACATTAAGGTTAGACAATGAAACTTAGATTTATCATTGGCGCATTAGCATTATTGCCAACAATTTTCGCCAATGCAAACCCATTATTAACAGCTGTAGCCATGACAGCTACAAGTTCGACCATCGCAACTGGATCTGCAGTATATATGCGTAATAATGGCATAAACACAGAAATCGTTAATACTAATGTTGGCCCTGTTGCTATACCTGCACCATACAGCTCGGACTATAACTCACAACAACCAAACTACTACCAAGAACAGGAACAGGCGCAACAACAAAAAGTAGACTTTATGAATGACTAATTCAATTATTAGCCGACTAGCCCAAAAAATGTTGTAAATTTGGCATAATTATCAGTATTATATTTTGAATTATAAATATGGAGTAAAGAAGTGTCAAAAGCTGCTGTCGTTCAAATGAGCTCTTGTGCTTCAATAGGATCAAACTTAATTGCTGCCAAAAAGCTAGTTACGCGAGCAGCAAAAATGGGTGCGAAGTTAATTATTTTACCTGAATGCTTTTCTGTATTAGGCGACCCATCCGTTTACTATATCAATCGTGAAATTCTAGGTGAAGGTCGAGTTCAGGCTTATATCTCCAACTTAGCTAGAGAACTAAGAGTATGGATTGTTGCAGGCTCAATACCGATTGTTTGTGATAAATCACCTTCGAGTGTGTATAACGCTTCAATACTTTATAACAGCTTAGGTGAATTTGTAGATGCCTATTATAAAATACATTTATTTGATGTTGACGTTACTGAAAGTGAAGCCTATAGAGAGTCAGATTATTTTTACCCAGGCGACAAAGTTGTTGTACAAGAGACGCCAATCGGTCGGTTAGGAATGTCAATTTGCTATGATGTCCGCTTCCCTGAGTTGTATCGTAACATGCTTGATCAAGGTGCAGAAATTATCTGCGTACCCAGTATGTTTACTGCAATAACAGGTGCAGCGCATTGGGAGCCCTTACTAAGAGCAAGAGCAATTGAGAACCAATGTTATATATTGGCTGCTGGACAGTCTGGCTACCATAATGATACCGGAAGGCTAAGCTATGGTCATAGCATGATGATTAACCCCTGGGGAGAAGTGTTAGGCTGTTGTGAGATTGGTGAGGGTGTTGTTGTAGCTGATATAGACCTTGATCACCAAGCACGCTTGAAAAAAACATTCCCTTCCACACAAAACAGAAGATTTAATCTAAAATACGATCTCAAAAAATAGCCCCCTTACATACGCCATATTATTCTGCTAAAGTAAAATTACTTTTATTATAGTCTAATACAAAACTGGCTAATAATTATGAAACGGAAATTTATATCGTTAATTATGCTTGTATCTATATTGGCAACTGGTTGTACAACAATTGAAAGCAAAAGCCCTAATAACAATATACAAAATTCAGATAAATATACTAAATATTCTGATTCAGACATTAAATATCATGCGCTCAATATTGTAGATAAATATCCAAATCTAGAAAAAAATGGTAACGTTGAAATCACTGTTTTTGATCATATTATTTTGCTGCTTGGACAAGTCCCAAATAAGCAGACTGAAGAACAACTGGCACAGGATATGGCTAAAATCCCAGGTGTAATTAAAGTTTTCAATCAGTTAACCATAGGTCCTCCAGCTACATTTAGTGACTTTACAAGTGATAGCTGGATTACAACCAAGGTTATTTCCACATTACTAGCCGAAGGCATCAGTAGTGCAAAATTTAAAGTAATTACAGAAGATGGTGTGGTTTATATGATGGGTGTCGTATCAGAATATGAGGGTCATAGAGCATCAATCATTGCCAGCAAAGTTGATGGCGTTAAAAAAGTGGTAAATTTATATTCATATATTAATCCAAATATATATCCAGATTCAGCTAAAAAACATCAAATGGGTGAAGTAGATATAAATGATGGAAATGCCCTAAATCCTACAAATTAATATCCACAATATGATCTTCTAAATGATCAATATTATTTTTGTTCTCTAATTCAGCAAAATATCTAATTGATGCTTTAACGGGTTTAGTACTTTTCGTTATTAATGGATGCCAAGAAGGTAAATTTTTTCCCTGATACAACCTTCTATAAGCACAGGACTTAGGCAACCAATATTGAGCTTTTTTTAGCAAATCATAGGTTATTGTTAAACAAGACGGTTGGTTTTCTTTTCTGTTAAGGTAATCACCACATTGACTGTTCTTCAAGTCAAAAAAGCTACAAACCACATTTGTACATACAACCTCATCGGTATCTTCATCTTGAAGTTTATGCAAACAACAAATACCACACTTATCACATAAACTTTCCCATTGCTCATGAGTCATTTCTTTTAAATGGGTTGTTTGCCACCACTCTTTTTCAGACATATAAATAACTTAAAGGTTAAAAAATTAAATGGATTTTAATTTAATGGCGTAAAAACATAAAGCATAATGTTCAAATTTAAGCTTGCCGATCATATTTGTATATGCTGGTATTGCTCTATATTCCTTGAAAGAGCCATCATGACTCGTTAAAATTCAAACACTAATTACTTTGAGTTTATATAATGCTCTGGAAAGAAATCACAATACCCTCCACGAATACTAATTTAGAAAACATTGAAAACACTTTACTAGATTTAGGTGCTTGTTCAGTTACCTTAAAAGATGCTGAAGATCAGCCAATTCTTGAACCAGCAGTCGGTGATACACCATTATGGGATAAATTATTAATCACCGCCCTCTTTACAGAAGAATATAATTTAAGCCAAATTGAAAAATCACTAATAAACACATTTTCAGATATTGATCATAAAGCAATAACGATAAGAGAGTTCCCTGATCAAGATTGGGAAAGAAGCTGGATGGATGATTTTCACCCCATGAAATTCGGCTCAAGACTGTGGATATGCCCTTCCTGGAAAAAGCCACCACAAGAAGATGCCATAAACATTATTCTTGACCCAGGCCTTGCTTTTGGTACGGGAACTCACCCAACAACAGCGCTTTGTTTGGAATGGCTTGATCACAATATTAGCGGCGGTGAATTAGTCATAGATTATGGTTGTGGCTCAGGAATACTTGCTATCGCAGCAATAAAATTAGGGGCAAAACAAGCGATTGGAATTGATAATGATCCCCAAGCCATTATGGCATCTAAAGATAACAATCTTAAAAATAACATATCAGAAGATTTGTTTACATTGTACTTACCAGATGACCAACCCCAAGAAATTCAATCCGATGTTTTAATTGCTAATATTTTAGCCAAACCATTAGTTTCATTGGTAGATATTATTTGTTCTAAAATAAAACCTAAAGGCAAAATTGCACTATCAGGTATATTAGCAGAACAGTCTGATGAAGTAGCTCAAGCATATTCAAAATACTGCCATATAGAAAAAATCAAACAAAAAGAAGATTGGGTTATTATTTCTGGCACCAAAAAATGAACCTAATAAAAATTGGCCCTTATACAGCTAAGAATAATTTATTTTTAGCGCCCATGGCTGGCGTGACTGATTTGCCTTTCCGCAAACTTTGTCGCGAACATGGTGCTGGATGGGTGGTATCTGAAATGATTTGGTCACAACCACATCTACTTAATACAACCAAAACACAAAATAGAATCACTCATCAGGATGAACCTTCTCCAAAAATTATTCAAATAGCCGGTGGTGACCCAGAAATGTTAGCCGAAACAGCAAAATTAAATGTTCAGCGTGGAGCTGAAATTATTGATATTAATATGGGTTGTCCAGCAAAAAAAGTGTGTAACAAACTGGCAGGCTCTGCATTAATGAAAGATGAAAAGCTGGTTGAAGATATTTTAAATGCTGTTGTTAGTTCCGTAGATGTACCTGTGACCTTAAAAATTAGAACGGGTTGGGATCACCAACATAAAAATGCCCTGATAATTGCAAAGATAGCCGAAGATGCTGGTATTCAATCACTGGCAATACATGGGCGCACTCGTGATCAGAAATATACGGGCTGTGCTGAATATGACACCATTGCCCTGATAAAACAGAATATTAATATTCCTGTAATTGCTAACGGGGATATTGACTCACCAGAAACTGCCAAAAAAGTGTTAGAATACACAAAAGCTGATGGTCTGATGATTGGACGTTCTGCACAAGGAAACCCGTGGATATTTGAACAAATAGATCAATATCTAACGACTAATAAATGTGCTGATAAACCAGAAATAAACATAATAAAAACCACCTTAATCAATCATGTTAAATCCCTGCATAAATTTTATGGGGAATTTATGGGATTGAGAATTGCTAGAAAACACGTCGGATGGTATTTGGACGCCTCATTTAGCAACTTACAATTAAAAAAACAATTTAATAAATTAGACCAACCAATTAATCAATTAAGTTTTCTTAATGGTAATCTATCAGATTAATTACTAATGTACGTTGAAATTAGATCGTATCAAATCTATATATCATATAATCATAAAACGTATTTTAAACCTCACGCATGGATAGCACGACCTCATTAAAAAATAAATATTACTTATTACTATGGCTGTTAATCTTATTGATTTCTATTACATTACGGTTTTGGAATTTAGATGAAATACCTGGCCCTGTATTTGATGAAGTCTATTTTCCGCAATATGGATATGACTATATTGTTGGCAAAGAATTTTTTCATGTACACCCTCCTTTAGCTAATTATATTTTTGCTGGAAGTATATGGCTGTATTACCATTTACCTTGGGTAAACACTCAAGACATATCAAGCATTCCATTCTCTGAGCTAGCAACAATGAGTTATCGTTGGATAAATGCTTTCTTCGGGGTTATTTTAACAATAATTGTATGGCTTACGGCTTACAGCGTAAGCAAAAAAAAATGGTTTGCATTAATCGCCTTTTTACTAATTAGTATAGATGGTTCACTACTGGTTGATTCAAGACATGGTATGAATAACATCTATCTTGTTTTATTTGGGCTATTGGCAATTACATTTGCTGCATTGAGCTTACAGGAATCCTATAAAAAACGAAAACATCAATGGTTATTGCTCTGCGGATTATTTTTAGGTTTAACGGTTTCAGTCAAATGGAATGGTTTGGGATACTTTTTATGTATTTTTGCCTTTATTATTTTATACAAATTTTTAATTAATTGTGATCTCTACCGACCTGTTTTAAATTCAACACCTAGCCAATTCCAGTCACTACCAATTTCTATCTGGGATATTTTGGTCTACTTTATTATTGTTCCATTAGTTATCTATTGCCTACTTTGGGTGCCAGATAGAATCTTTAACACAGAGTATAGTTTTATTGAAATACACCAACAAATCTTGAGTTACCATAAAGACTTGGTGAGTTCTGATGAACACCCCTACTGTTCTAAGTGGTATACCTGGCCATTTATGATTCGTCCAGTTGGTTATAGTTTTAGCACCGAAACCATAACGAATGTTGGTGAAAAAATTACTTACTACAAAGACGTCCACCTCTTCCCTAACCCTGCCATAGCCTGGGCTTCAGTAATCGCTATATTGGTCATGATTATTGATTGGTTAGTTAAAACTCGAAATTGGTTTTTCAAAGGTATTGCTAGTAAATCTTATGCAATTATAACTTTTTTATTATTGGCTTATTTCGCTAACTTTTTGCCCTGGGCATTTGTTAAACGTTGCTTATTTCTATATCACTACCAATCTGCTGCAACCATTGGAATACTTATCTTATCCTGGTACCTTTCTTTCTGTTTGCTCCATAAAAATATCTTTCTGAAAATTATAGCGATGATTGTATTTACTCTAATCACGTTATCGTTTATCTATTGGCTTCCTTTTCAATTAGGAATACCTCTGGAACAAAGTTCTTTTTATAACAGAATGTGGTTAAACTCTTGGATATAAGACTATATTTCCGTCTAAACCAGTAGCAGAAATTTGATACAAATTTAAACCTTGGGAGTGCTGATGCAAGATAAAATTCTAGACTTTTGGTTCAAGGAAGCAGGCCCATCCAAGTGGTGGGCAAAAGATGCAATTTTTGACAACTTAGTTCGTGAAAAATTCTTAAACATTCATGAAAAAGCCGTTGCTGGAGAGTTACACGGCTGGCGCAGAACTGCTCATGGCAGACTGGCAGAAATTATTGTTATTGACCAATTTTCAAGGAATATTTATAGAAATGATCCAAAATCATTCCTATATGATCCAATGGCACTCGTGCTTGCACAAGAAGCCATTCAAGCAGGTTCTCACCAATTGCTTACAGTTAAGGAAAAACTGTTTCTCTATTTACCTTTTATGCATAGCGAGTCCAAAGCAATTCATGAAATTGCAGTTAAATTATTTTATACAAAGGGTTTGGAAGAAAACCTCAACTTTGAATATAAACATAAAGAGATCATTGATAAATTTGGACGCTACCCCCACCGAAATATTATATTAGGCAGAGTTTCAACTTCCGAAGAAATGGCATTTTTAAAGCAACCAAACTCAAGTTTCTAACACACTGAAAAATAGGGTTTTATTTGACTAATTTCTTTAAAAACGGGATTGAAATAACTGCCAGTAATAGTGCTGCTGAGGAGATACCCGTAAATTCCCAAAGCGCATGTGAATAGATGTGAAACAAATCTTTCTGACTTATATCCCCTGCTGGAATTGCAGTTAATCCAGCCAGTATTCCCGAAAGTTTACCGCCAATCCCTAGTGATATCATCCATATCCCCATAAATAACCCTCTGCTACTGACAGGTGCAAGCTTATTAGCCACAGACAAACCAATCGGTGATAATGCTAGCTCACCAATCGATATTATAAAATAAGCCACTACCACTACATATCCAGAAACAAGAACCATAGGGCTATGCATGGATACAATAATCGCAAAAAAGCAAAATGCTAACGTAATAATTAACATGCCAATCGCGAATTTAGTTGAGTCATGAATTGGTAGACCTTTATTTGCGAGCACAACCCACATTTTACCAATCACACCGCCTAAAATTATGACACCAATTGACTCTAAAGTGAAAAATGAAGCGGTAGGTAACGTAAATCCAAAAATATTATGATCAACCATTTTTTCAATAAAAATCACCATGGATGAAAACATTTGGAAAAATATGGCCCAGAAAACTACGGATATAATTAGTAAAACCAAATATGCCATGCAGTTTTTCAAATATGACGGATGCTTATATGCTGTATAAAATAATAAGAATACACTTAGTACGCTGATGATAATAAAGACCAAATTAGAAATACTTGGTGAAAGCACAACATAAATACAAAAAATAATAGATAAAATGGTTATTCCAACTCCCCAAACATAATCTGTAAAAACGATATCATTTTCTTTTTTTTCATAATCAATTGAAGTAACTTTCACACCGAAATAGATTGTCAATAACCCTATTAAGGCGCCTATCGCAGCAGTATAAAACGGAATACTCCAACCTAAATATGCACTTAGGTATCCAGCCAAAATACCCCCAATAAGTGAACCTAGATTTATCCCCACATAAAATATAGAAAAACCCAGGTCACGCCTGGGGTCATGTGCTTCATAAAAATTACCTAAAAATGAGGAAACATTCGACTTTACTAATCCAGTACCTACAGAAATAAAAGCTAATGCTGTTGCCATAAAATGGAATGATTCAGCTGTTATCCCATACCCCAGTATGGCAAAGCCTAAGATTAACGCAATTTCGCCTATTAATGTACTTCTATAGTGCCCAAGATATTTATCTGCAATCAGTCCCCCAATAATACTGGTTGTGTACACTAACCCAACATAAGTTCCCGTCACAGAAAAGCTTTGCTCCTCTGTCAAACCAATTACTTTAATTAAAATAAGTGTTAATAAACCTTGAGAAATATAAAAGCCATAGCGCTCCCAAAACTCAGTCATAAAACAAATTGGCAAGGCGATAGGATGTTTTGTTTTGTTCATGTCAAAAATCAAATAACAATTTACAAAAGTATAGCTATGAATCCGATAATTTGTAATTTTATGCGAGACTGACCTAACATAAGGGTTGTTCACTATTTATTGGTTTTAGTGGGGATACGATAATTATTTATATCATTAGCACAGTGCATGCGAAGTTCAAGCAAATTAGTTACAATAACACGTTATTTAAAACTTGCTGGGTGATTAAATGTTTCAGAAGAATGAGCACAAGGCATTTGAGCTTTTTACAACGTATCAACCTGCAGGTGATCAGCCAGCTGCAATCAAATCACTTGTTAATGGGCTAAATAATAATTTGCGTCATCAGACATTACTAGGTGTCACAGGTTCAGGTAAAACGTATACGATTGCTAATGTCATTAATACGGTACAAAGACCAACATTGATTTTGGCGCATAATAAAACTCTGGCTGCACAACTATATTCTGAGATGAAACAGTTTTTCCCTAAGAATGCGGTTGAGTATTTCGTATCTTACTATGACTATTATCAACCCGAAGCGTATGTAGCAGCCTCTGATACTTATATCGAAAAAGATGCTTCTATTAACGAACATGTTGAACAAATGCGCCTGTCAGCAACAAAAGCGTTGTTGGAGCGCAATGATGTCATTATTGTTGCAACCGTCTCAGCTATATATGGTTTAGGTGATCCTGAACAATATATGCAGATGTTATTGCAAGTTAAAGTTGGCGAGAAAATTGATTTAAGATTTATGTTACGTCGCTTAGCAGATATGCAATATCAACGTAATGATATTGATTTTTCGCGTGGTACTTATCGTTGTCGAGGTGAGGTGCTTGATATCTTCCCTGCAGATGCTGAATCCGAAGCAATTCGTCTTGAAATGTTTGATGATGAAATTGAATCAATCAGCCATTTTGATCCTTTGACTGGGCAAAAGATTCGCAGTGTTAGTATTACTACCATCTTTCCTGGGACCCATTATGTCACTTCAAGACAAAGAATTCTTGACGTAATTGAACTGATTAAAGAAGAATTAGCTGACCGCTTAAAAACGCTTAAAGAAGAAAATAAATTAGTAGAGGCGCAGCGGCTTGAACAAAGAACCTTGTATGATATTGAAATGATGCAAGAACTTGGTTATTGCACAGGCGTTGAAAACTATTCCAGATTACTTTCGGGCAGAAATGCTGGTGAACCACCTCCAACGCTGATTGAATATTTACCTAGGGATGCCATTATTGTAATTGATGAATCACATGCAACCATTCCGCAATTTGGCGGCATGTACAAAGGCGACCGTTCTCGTAAAGAAAATTTGGTTACCTATGGCTTTCGCTTGCCCTCAGCGCTAGACAATCGACCACTTATGTTCCCTGAGTTTGAAAGCTTAATTAAACAGGCAATATATGTCTCAGCAACACCATCTACCTATGAAGAAGAGCATAGTGAAAATATTGTTGAACAAGTGGTTAGACCAACAGGATTATTAGACCCTGTCGTGGAAGTCAGACCCGTATCAATACAAGTTGAAGATGCCCTTTCTGAAATTCATAAATGCATTGCAAATGGTGACCGTATTTTAATTACGACTTTAACCAAACGTATGGCTGAAGACTTAACCGACTACCTGAATGACAAGGGTGTGAAAGTCCGTTATTTACATTCTGATATTGATACCGTTGAGCGTGTAGAAATTATCCGTGATTTAAGAATGGGTGCGTTTGATGTTCTGGTTGGTATTAACCTGCTAAGAGAAGGGCTAGATATGCCAGAAGTTAGTTTGGTTTGTATTTTTGATGCTGATAAGGAAGGTTTTTTACGTTCTGAAAGGTCTTTAATTCAAACGATTGGTAGAGCAGCACGAAATGTAAATGGTCGAGCCATTCTATACGCTGAACAAATTACCAAATCGATGCGTAAGGCAATGGATGAGACTGAGCGCAGACGGGAAAAACAAATTCTGCACAATAAAGCACATGGTATTACGCCACTCAGCATTAAGAAAAATGTGGATGATATGTTAAATTTTTCACCAGAAAAACAAAAACAGTCAGCTAAAAGACAAGCTAGAAGCAAAATTACCGATGTTAATCCAGATACCATTATTGGTGCGAAAGAAGCGGCTAAACTTATCGCTAAGCTGGAAAAACAAATGCGTGTGCATGCAAAAAATTTAGAATTTGAGAAAGCGACCGAATTAAGGGATTTGGTTTCTGAGATAAAAGAAAAGCACTTACTATAACACTCCAAAAATTTAACACAGATTTTTCTAATGTCTAAACTATTACAGATAACCTCATTGTGATTTTCTAAGCTACCTGTGCGGCAGTGAACTTTCTAAATGCACAACCAGAGTTTTGGTACTGTTTCTAAGCTACCTGTGCGGTAGTGAACCATTTTTGGCGACAACGATATTGCCGATTTCTTTTCTAAGCTACCTGTGCGGTAGTGAACAGACAGTCGCAGCGACGGCAGGAACATTGACATTTCTAAGCTACCTGTGCGGTAGTGAACGAAATACCCTAAACTGATTACTTTACCATTTATTTCTAAGCTACCTGTGCGGTAGTGAACTGAATAGAGAATAAGAATGACATCTATCGCTTTTTCTAAGCTACCTGTGCGGTAGTGAACTAATATCTCCATGGGTATTGGGAGCTTTGTTATTTCTAAGCTACCTGTGCGGTAGTGAACACGGTGGTTCAGGCGACGGTGGTACAGGTGACTTTCTAAGCTACCTGTGCGGTAGTGAACATATAGGGCAGTTACTAAAAATAATGCATGCTTTTCTAAGCTACCTGTGCGGTAGTGAACATAAAACAACATCAGAGCTTGAATTGCCACCATTTCTAAGCTACCTGTGCGGTAGTGAACTTTTTTAAAATATCTTATTCTTGAATATGTAATTTCTAAGCTACCTGTGCGGTAGTGAACGTAATCAATCTACTAATGGTTGCTTATCTGGCTTTCTAAGCTACCTGTGCGGTAGTGAACGTATATATTGTAACTTTAAATGTGTTTAAATGTTTCTAAGCTACCTGTGCGGTAGTGAACGAGACGGTGGCGGTGCTGAATGGTATTTTACTTTTCTAAGCTACCTGTGCGGTAGTGAACTGCCATATCAAAATATTTTACAATGGTGTAATTTTCTAAGCTACCTGTGCGGTAGTGAACCGCATTTCTGAGGGCTTAGAAAATGATTGACTTTTCTAAGCTACCTGTGCGGTAGTGAACATAATTTAGAAGTAGAAACAAATAGTAATGACTTTCTAAGCTACCTGTGCGGTAGTGAACTACAGCTTGATGGTGACAATTTTATCTTTCAATTTCTAAGCTACCTGTGCGGTAGTGAACAAAAACTGGGTCAGAAATAAAGAATTTATTATTTTCTAAGCTACCTGTGCGGTAGTGAACGCTTTGCTCGTATCAATATATGTATTCATTGGTTTCTAAGCTACCTGTGCGGTAGTGAACTTTCCAGGCGCGAAACGTGATTCAATTATAATTTTCTAAGCTACCTGTGCGGTAGTGAACGTTATAAAACAGAAATCACAAGCTAGACTTAATTTCTAAGCTACCTGTGCGGTAGTGAACGTATAGACTTGATAACCATATACAACATATGCTTTCTAAGCTACCTGTGCGGTAGTGAACCGATTGAGAAAGTATTAAGAGGTTTAGAAGCATTTCTAAGCTACCTGTGCGGTAGTGAACGGGCATTCAGGGGATTTGCAAGAGACAAGATTTTTCTAAGCTACCTGTGCGGTAGTGAACAACAGAAACACCATACCCTACATTTTATGCGTTTCTAAGCTACCTGTGCGGTAGCTGTCTCTTATACACATCTGACGCTGCCGACGATCTACTCTGTGTAG
>CAJXRW010000030.1 GCA_913060525.1 uncultured Gammaproteobacteria bacterium | reverse complement strand
GCAATAAGGCGCAAATTGCAGGTAATAGCACATTCTCTTACCAAAATTTGCAACAAAGTTGTGGTGACTTTAAAAATTAAGATGTGGGTTCATGAATTATTAGAGGCGCCCATAACCACCTATGCGGATAATGTCGTCTTTGTTTCTATATTTTTAATAGCAGCGCCAGGCGCATTCAAAGGGGATATCCAATATTCAGAATAAAGACCATGTCTGGTAAATTCTTTGACCATGGCTTTTGCTATTTTTTTTGCAGTCAGTTCATCCCTTGCAACGGCAAACATGGATGGTCCTGAGCCAGAAATAGAGCTAGCTAATGCGCCATTATCCATTGCCGCTTGCTTAACATGATCAAAACCTATAATCAATTTAGAACGCCTTGGTTCAGCTAAAACATCGTGTAAGCTATGCGCCAATAGATCAATATCATTACGATATAAGGCGCATATAAATGCAGCAAGATTCCCTGATTGCTGTACTATTTCAGAAATATGGAACGGTGCCTGCATTAATTTTTTTGCTTCTCTTGTTTCAACTTCAATATGTGGATGAACAATCACAACTTTAACATCCACCGTGGGTAATGAAATCATTTCACAAGGCTTTGAGTTTTGAATTAAAACCAATCCACCATACAATGACGGAATGGCATTATCACCATGATAAACACCACCAGAAATTAAACTTTCAGCATAAATGGTATAATCTGCAAGTGCGGATAAAGGTAATGGTCTTTTAAAAAATCCATTTAACGCTGTGATTGTAGCAACCGCAGATGCCGCTGACCCACCCATCCCAGAACTTAAAGAAATACCTTTATTAATATAAATATCAAACCCAGCTTTTAGCTGATAATCCGCTAAAAATTTTTTGACGATGGCAATACAAACATTATGATCATCATAAGGGAGTCTTTCTGTTCCTTCAACACCCTCTATTTCTTGAATTAGAATCGCATCATCATCACGCTTAACAAGCTTTACAATATCGCCAACCCCTTCAATTGCAAAGCCAATCAGGTCATACCCAACTGCAAAGTTAGCACTTGATGCTGGTGCAAAAGCCTCAACTGAATAAATATCAGGATTTATAGTAATTTTATTCATTAATATCCCTTATCAGCTTAGGCATAGTATGCATCATGCACCACACTCAGTGCGAGCGCCTCTTTTTCTTCCTTAATGGTAACTGTAATGCTTCTTTCTGATGACCCTTGAGCAATCGCGTGAATATTAATATTTGCTTCAGCAAGTGCATTAATCATTTTGGCTAATGAGCCTGGATGCGCAATCATACCATCGCCAACCGCAGTCACTAATGCATAAGGTTTATCACAGCGCACATGCTCAATATTGCCACTTCTAATGTCATTCAAAAATTCTTTCTCAAGCACCTTTACTGCCCTATTAGACTCAACAATGGGTATCGCAAAACAAATAGAATACTCCGAGCTTGCCTGGGAGATCATTAACACAGAAATTTTAGCCCGCTCAAGCGTATTAAATACTCTTGCTGAAATTCCAGAAACGCCAATCATACCCGCACCTTGAACACGCAACATGGCAACATTCGTGATACTGCTTACACCCTTGGCTAATGATGTTGATTCTATATCCTTTTCATCTCTGATGACTGTGCCTTTAGCTGCTGGATCAAAGCTACTCTTAATATAAATTGGTGTACCCTTTTCCATCATTGGGCTAATGGTCAATGGATGAACAACGGATGCCCCAAAATACGCCAATTCCAAGGCTTCTTTATATGACAAAGAATCTAAACTTTTAGCGTTTGGAACAGCTTGTGGGTTTGCACTAAAAATACCCGCCACATCTGTCCAAATATTTAACTCAGAAGCATTTGTTAACTTTGCAAAAATAGCTGCTGAATAATCACTGCAGTTCATGCCTAAAATTGTTCTATGACCTTCTGTGTTTTGAGCAATAAAGCCTGTAATCACGTAGACATCATGTTTATATTCCAACATGTGTTCGTGTAACATGGTCTGACTTTTAGACCAGTTTACAGAGACAGGAAAGTTGGTATCATCCACATGCAACACTTTTGATGCATCCACAAAACCTGCATCGACTCCAGAACATTGCAAGCAATGTGTCAAAATTTTAGCAGACCACAACTCACCATAGCCTAACACAAAGTTTTTTAAGCTATCTGCGTATGTTTTAGTTAAAACAATGGTTGTTAAAATACGAGAAATATCTTTAATATCCGCTGCAATTTCATCCTTTAACGCCTGGTTATGGCAGTGAGAGAAAGTATCGATAATGTCAAAATGTGACTTCAGGATATCTTGAAGTATTGGCATATAATTTTTATTCGTTTTAGCGAGCGAAAGCGACTGTTTTAGCTTGCTTGTAGTTTTACCCGTTGCAGATACCACAATGACTTCATTTTTACCTGAAACAATATTCACAATATTATTTACTTTTTTTTCATCGGCTAAACTTGAACCACCAAATTTATGAACAATGTAACGCATTTATTTCTCACACAAAGATATTCTATTATTGGGTTGATTATACCAACTGTATTATAATTGTCTGGATTTATCACACAGATTTTTTATCTCTCTAATACTTTTGAGTTGACTTAATTATTAGATGCTTTAAAACTGTTATCCATATTATAAGAAATGATTAAGGAACAACATGTATAAAGTTGGATTCATTGGTTGGCGAGGCATGGTAGGCTCGGTTCTTATTGACAGAATGCTGGCTGAAAAAGATTTTAACAAGAACATAAAAGCAACATTTTTTACAACGTCTCAGGCTGGGCAAGCAGCACCTAATATTGGAGTCGATTTACCAAATTTAGTCGACGCATACGATATGAATGCGCTTTTGGAAATGGATATCATTCTAACTTGTCAAGGAAGTGATTACACTAAACAAATGCTTACACCTCTCCGTCAAAAAGGCTGGCAAGGTTATTGGATTGATGCTGCTTCCGCTTTAAGAATGGATGATAACAGCATCATTGTCTTAGACCCACTAAATAGAAAACAAATTGATCACGCGCTTCAGAATGGCATAAAAAACTTTATTGGTGGTAACTGCACGGTTAGCTTGATGATGCTCGCCATTTCTGGATTATTAAAAGCCAACCTGGTTGAGTGGGTAAGTTCCATGACTTACCAGGCTATCTCTGGTGCTGGCGCCAAGGCAATGGAAGAACTGTTGTCACAAATGGGCTATCTAACACAAAACTTACAGTCGAATAATATTATTGAATTAGAAAAGCAATTACGTGGAAAAATACAATCAGATGACTTCCCAAACAAAATAATCAATAACGCTTTAGCACTTAACCTTTTGCCCTGGATTGACTCCGCGGTTGATAATGGACAAACCCGAGAGGAATGGAAAGCAAGTGCCGAAATGAACAAAATTCTACAACCTAAAACCAACATACCTGTAGATGGTATTTGCGTGCGCGTTTCATCATTACGCTCCCATAGTCAAGCACTCACCATTAAACTAAAAGAAGATTTACCGCTTGAGAAAATAAACAGCCTACTAAAGAGTGGTAATGAATGGGTCACACTAATTGATAACAACAAAGAAGCAACCTTTAAAGGCTTAACGCCAATCGCGACTTCTGGCACACTTAATATTGCAGTTGGTCGGGTTAAAAAGACAAACATCTCACCCTATCATATTAATTTATTCACTGTAGGCGATCAACTTCTATGGGGTGCTGCCGAACCATTAAGGCGTATATTAAACATCATAACAAAATAGTCTAAAATTCGCATATAGCTGTTTGTTACCTATACTTTTAACAACACTCGTAAATTAAGCCAGATATGAGCCTATTTAAAACATTTAGTATAATACTTGTTGCACTATTAATTATTAGCTGTTCTTCAACACCTGTTCTTTATCCAAATAATCATTATAAGGAAGTTGGAAAAGCCCAAGCTGATAACGATATTAAGCAGTGTGAAAATGAAGCGGATGAATATCTAAAGTCTCCTGAAGCAAAAAAAATCCTTAAGGGTGCTGCTACAGGATCGATTTTGGGTGCCATTTGGGGTGTGGTTTGGGGCATCTTTACTGGAAACTGGATAGGCGTTGGCATTGGCGCTGTTGGTGGCGCTGCTTCTGGTGCCGCAGTTGGCGCAATATCACCTGACCAGTTAAAACAAAACTATATTGATCAATGTCTAGCGAATGAAGGCTATCGAGTCATTGGTTGGGACTAATAAATCACCAATTACAAAACATATAATAATGAGACAAGGAAATAAATTATGATATCATTGAAAGAGTTATCTATCGCTTTTACTGCAGGCGCAATTGGTGCGTTAATCATCACCATGTTGATGTGGCTTGAAGTAAAATACGGTATCGCAAATTCTCTGAGCATCAAGCTACCCAATCTATCTGGGCAAGCACTCATTCAAAAAATATACAAAATGATGGTATGGGGAGGAATATGGGCATTATTGTTATTACTTCCATTCGCAAAAAGTAAATGGTTTTTTAGAGGTCTAATCTTTAGCTTATTACCAAGTATTGTTACTTTTTTATATTTTGCGCCCAACGCAGGAATCGGATATTTTGGCATTAATGCTGGTTACTTAATGCCACTTAATATTTTAATCCTAAATGCCATCTGGGGAATTATAGCCGCTTGGTGGTTTGAGGTATTTAAGTCTTAGAGCCTGTCGTAAAATCAGGATTTTTGATAAAAGATAAGGCAAATTTATCTTGAGGAGCGCAGTTTATACATTAATAAATGAGCACCAGAAAGGTGAATTTGACGAAATAGTTAATTAAAAAGACAATTTTACGACTGGATCTTAGCGTTTATGCGCAACAGCTGAAACTTCGGGGACAGTACCAAGGTCTTTCAACTTTTTGCCACTTTTTAAATTTTCCTCTACTTCTTCCAAGGAAACACCTTTTGTCTCTGGTATAAAAAACTTCAATACAAAAATAAAGGCAATACAACAAACCGCAAAAAATATGAACAAATGAGAACCACCCGTTGGATTTGGAGAGCCATCTGCAAATTTCATCATTGGCAATGAGAACGTCACCACTAAAGCTGCAAATATCCAATTTGTTGCCGTTGTAATTGTCATGCCTAAATCACGCCCTTTAAGTGGGAATAATTCTGCGCACAATACCCAGGCAATGGGGCCAGCCGACACCGCAAAGGCAAATATAAACACCAATGTTGAAATAACAATTGTCATTTTTTGGGTATCAGTTAAATCAACACCCGCACCTTCAAGATGGAATATCCAGGCACAAACAAATAAACTCAACGCCATAACTGAATATCCAAAGTATAGAATGGGTTTACGACCCAGCTTATCTACAAACAATACTGCTAATACTGTTGTTAACATATTAACCAATCCGACAATGATGGTTGCCACTACTGGACTTGACACACCCGCACCAATGAAAATGGAGGTTGAATAGTATATGACAGAATTAATCCCGGTTAATTGCTGGAACATTTGAATCACCATTCCAAGAATTAATACCCTTATAAAAAAAGACTCTTTCAGCATTGCAAAAAAACCGCCCTTCGTATCGTTCATCGAAACAGCTTCTTCCATTTCAGCAAATTCAAAATCAACCTCTTCTTGAGTAAAACGCGTTTTATGCAATACTTCTCTTGCCGCTTCTTTTCTATTTTTTAAGAATAACCAGCGTGGCGATTTTGGAATAAACAATATACCCACAAACATGACAAAAGCAGGAATCGTAATTGCCAAAAACATGGGGCGCCAGTCACCAGTTGCTTCACCAATAAAATAATTCGTAACAAAAACGGCAAAAATACCAACGGTAATCATCATCTGATACATGGAAATAAAACCACCACGCAAACTAGTTGGTGCTATTTCAGAAAGATATAGTGGCACTGAAAATGAGGCAATGCCCACAGACAAACCTAATATAAAACGATAACTGATCAACAAACCATAGCTGTCAGTCAACATACTCAAAAATGAAAACACGGTAAATATAACCGCTGTAATTAACAACGTATTTTTACGCCCAATCGCACGTGCAATATAACCACTAAAAACGGCGCCAATTACAGAACCCCAAAGCAAAATACCCGCAAAATTTGCACTCTGGGTAACGGTAAGATGCAAGTCTTTTTCTATTAGCTCTAAAGAGCCATTCATAAAGCCTTGGTCAATACCGAACAACAGCCCACCAAACGCAGCAATAAAGCATATAAAACATATAAATAACTTTTTCTTGGCCATAATTCACCTAAAGATTAACCTATAACAGCTTAATTATAGCCAACGTTTCAATAGATACAGACTAATTAACTGCAAATCTACCAATTTTTAACTTAAAATTGGCATATACATTTCCACCAGATATGCTTTTAAAATAGAACATCATAATTTTTTGACTGAAATGAGCTATAAAATATTAATTGTTGATGATGAAAAATTAATCCGAGATTTATTATCTAAAATATTAAAAGATTATGGGTACCAAACCACTGCTGTTGCAGATGGAAAAAATTTGAAAGCAGCCCTCGCTGAACAAATTCCAGACCTGATTTTACTTGATTACATGTTACCTGATTGCAACGGGCATGAGTTGTGCTTAATGATTCGAGAACGCTCTACCGTCCCCATCATAATGATAACGGCTAATGCAAATGATGAAAATATGATAAAAGGATTTGATCTTGGTATTGATGACTTCGTACCAAAGCCATTTAAAAAAGAAGAAATTCTAGCCCGCGTTCAGGCAATACTCAGGCGCATTCAATTAGAAAGGGATCGTTTTATCAAATCAGCATCCACTAAAAATAACTATTTTTTTGAAAACTGGAAGTTTTCTGATAAAGACAATTCATTAGTTGATACCAACACAAATAAAGAAATCAACTTAACTGAATATGAAATGAAGTTGTTGCGATTTTTCCTAAGCAATTCACAAGAAGTATTAAGCAGAGAGCAGTTATATACAGCACTTGGTAGCCATGCAGATCCAAGCTGCCTTCAAGCCATGAATGTATACGTTTATCGACTTAGAAATAAAATTGGTAAAGACTTAATACAAGCATTACGTTACAAAGGCTACAAATTAGTAGCTGAAGTCACTATAAAGTCTGCTGATTAAGTGATGCGTAAACGATTTAATGCCATGCTAATTGGTATATATAAAAAATATCATATTAGCTTCCAACACATTTTATATGTACTGCTAATTGTTATTTTTATTGAAGTGTCATTCGTATATTCAACCATGAATCGTTACACAAACAAGGATTATGACTATACTGCCTATAATACGGTTATCAGTCTTTTACGCAGTTTGCAACTTTCTGCACTCAACCTTGAACAACACGAAACAAGTATTTTTAAAGTAAGCAATAAAGTTGATCCAGAGCTACAAAAAAATCAAATTAATATAATTAAAGGCAAACTACCAGGTTCATTCATCGTAAGCGAAGACAAAAAAGTACATGTAAATATCATTACATACGCTTTCTTACGTGAATTGATTGATCACTTAAAAGAGCACCACTCTCTTTTTATTGCTGAACAAAATGATCAAGGAGAATGGACAACTGCCTATACTTTTTACCACCAACAATCCTCTGTTGGAAGTGTGATCATTATCGTTATTATCATGCATGCATTTACTGCCACCATGCTACTATTACTGATTTACATATTTCGATATGTCTTTCCAGCAGAATTACTCAAAACTGCCGCCAGACTTATTAAGAGTAACAAGAACCACCAAGACCTTATCCTACCAGAGGAAATGCAAGAACAAATTGATAGGCTCCGACAAAAAATACAAAGCCTTATTCATGAAAAAACCATCATGCTTTCCTCCATGTCGCATGACATGAAAAACACCCTAACCAACTTACACCTACTGGTAAGTATGATAGATGATCAAGAAATATCGGAACAAATGTACCATCAACTTGATGAAATTCAGATGATTATTGACTCATCACTCGCTTTTTCAGAGGGATCAAACACCAAAAACAAAAAAACATTTAACCTCACAGAGCTGCTTATTAACGTAGAGTGCGAGTTAGAAGACAAAGGCTATGAATTTAATTTTGATATTGCGCTACCCGATGAGTGTTTCATTGCAGGGTATCCCGCCTTATTGAAAAGAGCCTTGGTTAATGTGTTTAATAATGCCAGAAAATATGCTGGGAAGTTTTGGGTAAAAGCATACCTGGAAGGCGATAAGGCCATCATTTCCATTTTAGATGATGGACCTGGTATCAATCCTGATGAACTCGGAAAAGTACTCTCGCCCTATTATCGAACTAAACGCGTCCAAAAAACTAATATTGAAGGCAGCGGACTGGGTATGGCAATCACATCTACCGCAGTGCAGTTTCATAATGGAAAGTTTAAATTACGCAATCGCGAAAAAGGTGGCTTGCAAGTTACCATTACACTACCCTTAAAGCCAAAAGCATAGCTTTTATACTCTAACGCTTTGCTAATAGCCTATCCAACTGTTTTGCAAAGGCTTCGGACTGCTGATTTGAAAATGACTTTGTTCTTGTTTGTACCAATCCAGCATCACGCATTTCGGTAAAAAAGTTACGCATTGCCAATACTTGACCAATATTAGATTTTGTATAAATTTTACCTTTAGGATTAAGAACCACCCCACCCTTTTTTATCGCCTCATCAGCCAACGGAATATCTGCTGACACAACTAAATCATTTTCCTCAACCAATTGAACAATTTTATTATCAGCGACATCAAAACCCTTAGCGACTTGAATAGAACGAATGTAGTCAGATATAGGATGATTCAAAATTTGATTGGCAACCAAAATACAATCTACCTTACAGCGAATTGCAGCACGATATAATATTTCTTTTATCGGTTTTGGGCAGGCGTCGGCATCGACAAGGATTTTCATTTAGGTAGCGTTAATATTTATATTTTTTGCCATAGTAGCTGTTCGAGTCAACTTGATTCAATATAAAACCATTTAATTTAATTTTATTTAAACATAGCTTATCCATAGCCATCATAATCTGATCTTCGCTGTGCTTGGCAAACTTTAGAGTCAATAGATTTAAATCTGCCACTTCCATTAGCTTCAATGCATCTGAATTTTGCATTAATGCTATATTATCAACCAAAACCACCTCATACCTTTGAGACAATTGCTTCAATAACGACAAATCGCTTGAAAATAGCAATTCTCTATCTGCACTATTTAATGTTCCAGCTGGTAAATAATCCAAAGCTGGGTAGGTCGTTTTTTTAATTTGCAAGCTAGCTAAATTTTGTGTTTTTAATAAAGTAGCTAATGATTCATTACGATCCTCTGCAAGAGGCGCCTCATCGTTGACTAGAAGGAAATTACTATCAAGCAACAAGGTACGTTTTCCTGCACTGGCAAAAATACAGGCTAAATTTGAACATAAAAAAGTATTGCCTATATTTTGATCAACACTAGTTAAAACGACAATATTATGACTGGTGTTTCTTAAACCAGCCAAGATATTTGCCCTTATTTGTCGATAATATTCAAGTTCATAAGGCTTTATATAATCAATTAAAGCCATATCGAATGTTTTTGGAATAGAAGCTGGGCGGCGTTTTAGCTTAAATACCACCCCCAACAACTTAACTTTGGTAATACTCGAAATTTTTTCAGGGTCTTGTACCCCTTTAAATAAATACTCCCAAATAAACACATAGATAACACTTAAAAACAGCCCCAAAATAATCGCTAATACCACAATTAGTTTTGCCGGTTTATTAACTGCTTGCTGCGGATAGCTCGCAGGACTCAAAATTGAAACTTTATCCTCTGTTAATCTTAATGCTTTATCACCTTTATCAAGTAAATTTAATATATACGCATTCAATACACTTTGTTTTTCTTTCTCGACAGTAAGCTGTATTAGATCTGCCGTTATACCCGTATAGGATAACTCCTGTTGCAACAGATACACTTGTTGCTGTGTTGCTTCAATAGCCTGCTCAATTGACATTTTTTCCTGAGGAGCACCTTCCTGATCAGGGTTGTCTGTAAGAAACTTTTTCCTAGTGTTTAATTTAACCAATTCTGCTTCATACTGTCCCAGTTTTACGCTTTGGGCCAGAACAAATGGACCTAATAGTTCATTTAAACTGACACCTTCCGTATGAGTTTTAAGCTTATTAACCGCCTCATGCAATTTAAGCTGTATTCCTGACTGTAAATCCATTAAATAGCTTAATTCTTTTTTCGATGCTCTCATGGCAGACTGGTATTCATAATCAAGATACTGATTAGCAATCTTATTAAGAATTAATATCAACTGTTCACGATTAGCTCCAGAAAGAGCCAGCTTAAGGACATCCCCATTTTTATAAAGGTGCTCTGTTTTAAGCTTCTTTTGCAACTGGCTAACGGTTTCTGATACGTTATGTTGCGTTAAGGAAAATTTACTACCAACCTCTGCTTCAATAGAGTTGATATTAAGTCGAATATAATTACGCGGATTCCCAAACTGATACACCAAAACATTATTAATGGCGCCTGTTAACAATACCTCACCGTTATAGGTTAAATTATATTGACCAGGTGCTGTATATACTAAAGTTAAGGTCTTATCTTGCCAATATGCACCAACATCATATTCTTTTACACCAATATTACCTTTTGAATCAGGAAAATTCTCAACCTGAGTATTTAATTGCAAATCCGTCACTACATTTTCAAGTATTAATCTCGAGGTAATAATCTTTTCTTGCTCTGATGATGACACTTTTAGCAGAACACTACTCGTATAAACAGGGGTTCTAAATAAACAATATACAACTGCAACCACACAAAACAGAAATGTGATGAATGCAATCAACCACTTATAACTTAGTAAAACACCCAATAACTGTTTTACATCAATAACATCATTATTTTCTTCTACTTGCATAACCTACCTGACTGCTTAATCTAAATAATTTACCATTGGCTTGATGATATTATCACTTCATCTTGCCTGTATATTAAAAACCTTCTGGCTTTTAATCGATCATCTAACTCACGCAAATTCAAGGAAAATACGCGGTTTCCAGAATCACTACGCAGAATATAAATATAAGGTGTCTTTTCAATATTTATAATATCGCCTGCAAATGAAAGCGCCTGAGCAAGATTCATCCCTGGCAATAAATTAAATGTACCAGGCAAGTTAACACCACCACTAACAAAAAATAACTGCTGATTAATTGGCACAGTTATCACAGCACTTTGAGTTAATACCCTATTAGATGACTGAACAAAACGACTTAAACCAACCAAAGTAAACTTTTCTTTATGCCCATCTGCCTGCTCAACAGAAATTGCATTAACATCACCACATACTTGCTGATTTGACTTTTCAGCGTCGCCATACGCCTGACTTAAAGCATTACCACATGGAACAATACCACCAGCCTTATTAATTGCATCCAAAATAGTCATGGGTTTATCTGACAGATAAAACCTAGTTGGCTGCATCACTGCCCCCACAACATTAACCGATTTACTTGCAAAATTGGTAATATCCAATATTAAGTCTTGACTACTTTTTATATAACCAGAGAGCTTTTCTGACAATACAGCTCTAGCCTCATTTTTAGTCAAACCAGTAATATTTATGCGACCAACATTTGGAATATCTACATTCCCTTTGGAATCAATAATATATTTACCTAACACGAGTGGAGAGGCTGTTTTACCCCTTGTTTGCAAGGATATTTCATCACCAATACCTAGCACATATTCATAACTATCTATCTGTTCAATAACATTAATACCAGCAGTTACTTTTTGTTGTGCATACTGGTTATTTTCCTGCAAAATAACGGATGATGTTAATGGAACAATTTTGACATCCCTAAATTCTGTTTTCTGCGATAAAACTTGCGTATTTTCAGGACTCACCAGTGAACAGGAAGAAATTAACACAACTGAAAAACAAAACAAATAGTTGAAAAATCTCATATAAATTAATATCAGCTAAATACTAAAAGTATAAGTCAGTAATAAGATTACTCAACAGACATCATACCTGTCTCTTATACACATCTCCGAGCCCACGAGACAGGCAGAAATCTC
>CAJXRW010000029.1 GCA_913060525.1 uncultured Gammaproteobacteria bacterium | reverse complement strand
GTCGGCAGCGTCAGATGTGTATAAGAGACAGACACTCAACCTAAACCTGGCGCACCTAAGAAGTTGAATCCTACCATTGAAAAATGGATATCTGATTTTATTAATGCACTAAATTCGGATAAGTCAGGTGGTCATATTACTGGTAAGCAACTACACACCCTTGTTGAAAATCAGTTTTCAATTTCCTGTAGCTTAAGGACCATCTATAATACATTACATCAACTCAACTTTAGTTGGGTAAGTGCTAGATCTATTCACCCAAAATCAGACTTAGAAGCCCAAGAGCAATATAAAAAACTTTCCATCATTGCTTCGAGCATTACTCCCAGATAGTATTGATTTATCCTCTGTTGATATATGGCAACAAGATGAATCAAGAATAGGTCAGCAAGGAAGCCTAACTAGAATCTGGGCACCAACAGGCACTCGCCCCAGGAAAGTTAAACAACAGCAATTTATATACACATACATATATGGTGCAGCCTGTGCAGCTACTGGTGAGACCTTTGGTTTAGTCCTACCTTACACTAATACAAATGCCATGCAGATTTATCTTAATAAATTATCAGCGCAAATAAAAAATAACAGACATGTTGCACTGGTCATTGACAATGCGGGCTGGCATGTTGCTAAAGATCTAGATGTACCCAAAAATATAACCCTTATTCCGTTACCTTCATATTCTCCTGAATTAAATGCAATGGAACAGGTTTGGAAATGGTTAAAGCAAAATTATTTATCAAATTCTGTGTTTAAAGATTACGATGAAATTGTAGATAAGTTATGCACTGCTTGGAATTCATTTTGCTGTAATCTTGGATTGGTAAAATCACTGTGCAAAAGAGAGTGGCTGAAAACACCATAGTTTATTATGCAATTGGTATAACCAGCCAATATCAGCTTGTATGGTGTCTTTTAAATTATATTCTAAAAAAAGTTGAGAGATTGTTGCTACTTTATCTGTTGGTAGTGAATTATTAGCGGTTGGGTTAATATCATCACTAAACCAAGGGTTAATAAATAGATAATTACCACCCACTGAAAATCCAGCAATTTCACCTGATTGTAAGAATACACTTGCCCCATAGCTATAATAATTGTTTGGCTGAAAATACAAATAATTTACCAAGGCTGCCAGTGTATAAGTACCTTCGGTGAAAAACTGTTCTAATAAGCTGTGTGGATGTTTTTGCTTGTTATTTTCATTTTCTTTTTGATATTCAGGGCTGTTAACTTCATCAACCAAGCCTTCAGGTTTTTTTTGTTCATCCGTAATATTGTTTGGTAGATTTGGAACGGCATTAAACTTACCAAGTGATTGATAATTATTGACCGTGTCGTTAACCGCATCTTGAAAATGGTAATTTAATACATCTTGTATGCTTGGCTTTAAAAGATTATTCGTTGCACGCCAATAATTTAACCAACCTAGTGGGCTAGCATATGTATAACCATTCCAAGGGTCTTGAGAGTATTTCTGTATGGTGATATCCCCGTAACTGCTAAGACCAATTGAAAACAAAAAGATGATGGCGAGAAGATTAGAAACTTTTTTAAGGGGTATGTTTATTATCATATAGGTTTTAGGTGATGTTCATTTTTATGTTATTTAGTTTCAATATTTTTTTATTCTATATGGTCTAAAAAGATTGAGCGTTATTAAAGACATATAGCAATATATAAACCAAAAGTGTATGCGAGTTCATGAATTTAACAAGATAGGATTCAAATTATCGTATTTTTTACGATAATTTAATCAGTAATGCGTTGAAACCAGAACTTATAAGCTGGTATAAAATACTAACATGTCGGCTTTTAATTGCTTTGCTTGAGGTATAACATTCTGATTATCAATCTGTTAGGCAATGTCGCAAGTTTCTTTTTCTTGTGTATTTAATTGTGTTATTTCTGCCTTTGAGGCTAATATTTTTGCAAATAACTGCAGACTAAATTTGTTATTAATACTTAGTTTTTTGCATAAGCTGGCAATCATTTTTTCAATGGTTCTAGGGGATTTTCCAATTGCTTTGGCAACTTCTTTTGATGAGCCTGAGATAGCTATGGCGTTTAAATAATAGAGTTCATTATCAGTTAATGAAAATTTTTCTTTTATGGATAAATAGTTGGCATTGTTTTTAAATTTTTGAGGGATTGAAAGTATACGGTTGGATGTTTTTGTTAGCGTTATTTTCATCATGAAAGTGGTATTTAAGTATATTAAGTCTATGAGTTGCTGTAGTCGTTCATGCAAAGATAAATATGCTTGAAATGATAGGTTCTGGTAGTAGTGGTTCTGTATATCAAAAATAAAAATATCTTTAAAATTGTTGAAGCTTTTCTTAAACTCAAGTGCAGTGCAGTTATTGGTCATTTTTGTATAAGTTACTCGTTCATGCAAAGAAATCGTTTTGAATGCGGCTTTAGTTCCTACCTCTCGGTATTTGACTAATGTGTCTAGCATGTTACTGTCTAAATTTCCTTTAAATTGAAAATAGGTATTATAAATTCGAATATGTCGAAACCAGGAAATATGGTCGTGATCAAATATGGCTTGTATTGAACCAAGTTCATTAATACTGAGACAACTGTCATAATTTATAGCATTAATATCTTGTTCAGATAAATTCATTAAATCATTTACAACATATTGCATGATCATATCCTGTTCTATTGGAAAGAGCGCCAATATATACGAAAAAATACGATATCACTTACAGTAATAAATACGGTATGGATTTAAAAACAATCAGTTTATTTCTATCTGTAGAGCGATTGTTGTATAAAATTGAGCAAACTTGTTGATTAATATTTTTGACATTCTCATCATTTTGGTTACTAACAACGGACATAATAGCAATGTTTATATCTCTGTATAGTATATTTAGTGTATAGTTTTATTGTAAATAGCTAACGATTATTCTGGCAATATTGATTAAATCTTGTTTGCTATTGCAGGAAAGTTTTTGATATAGAATATTGATGGTGGATTGTACTGATCGATATGACTTATCAAACTGAAGTGCAATTTCTTTTGCGGTATTGCCTGTTGCAATGAGCTTTAAATAATCCAGGTTTAAATCTGTCAACTGATACGTTTTTTTAATAATGTCAGATTTCGTGTTTTTTTCGCTTAGGAATAAGACTTTATGGTCAAGTATTTTAAATGTAGTTTTAAAAAAAATGGATTTATAAAGTATGTCTATGGCAATTTTGAATCTTTCGTGAACTAATTCTTTTTCAGATGGATTAAGGCTTAAATAGAAGGATTTTTGGATATCCAGAGAGAAGTGGTCATACATGTTTTGAAAGTGTTTTGTGAAATACAATGTTAGGTGATCTTTTAGATTTTGAGAAAATTCTTTACTAGGATCTAGTTCATAGTAATCAATTATCTGGAAAGAAATTTCCGAATGTGGTGTGGTTACCTTATCAATTTTCCATAAGTTACTACGTAAATACTGAGATAGTCTTTGTTTAGAATCTTGAGTGACTAGTTGAAATTTATCATCATCAATCACTCGTAACCAGGAAATATGGTCAATGTGATCTAGTTTTAATAACCTTAACAAGGTATCAATATTTTTCTTGTATATTTTTGAATCCGTTAAGATGAGCCCAATTTCCTGCTCAGTTGTGTCAGACAATGAATTGATAATGTGATAATTATTATGTTGATCCTTCATTCTTAATCAGTCTATTAACAATGCTGTTCTCTCTTGATTAAAGCTGACAAGGGGCAGAATTGTAAATAAAGATTACGAATAAATAGTTAAAGAGTATTTTTTACTGAATGGGTTCAAGGTATACTGCATAAGCAATAAGTAAATTAGACAATCGCTAGTAATGAAATTTTGCTAGAGGAAAGTCCGGGCTCCATAGGGAAGAGTGCCAGGTAATACCTGGGGGGCGTGAGCCTACGGAAAGTGCAGCAGAGAGTAGACCGCCGATGCCGTTAGGCAGGTAAGGGTGAAAGGGTGTGGTAAGAGCGCACCGCACAACTGGTAACAGTTTGTGGCATGGTAAACCCCGCTTGGAGCAAGACCAAATAGGATTACTTAAGCGTGTCCCGCGCTGTAATCGGGTAGGTTGCTTGAGCCTATTGGTGACAATAGGCCTAGAGAAATGATTGTCCGCGACAGAACCCGGCTTATCGATTTACTTATTGTTTATAAGGATTATAATGCTCGTGCTCTTGATCTAATTCAATCTCATAAAGTTTAAGTTGCCCTTTTGATTGCATGTCAGAGAATTTGAGTTCTAACTGACTTTCATCATTACTGTCGGTTGATTTGTATTTAAGTTTTAAATATTGTGCCCCATTTCTACTACGTTCATATGAGTCTGAAGGCTTACCGCAAGCCTGTTTGACAGCATCTGCTGACATGCCGAGTGTAATCTGGGTGGTGTTACAATTAATAGAAAAGTTTGTTGTATCAGGCGTATCATCAGCAAAAGCGCATGTTAAATAAGCCGTGCTAGCCATAGTAAGCATAAGTTTATATATTGACTTCATAATATAAGAGGGATTTGGTTTGCCTTAACCAAAAGAATATAAAGTGATCATTCCATTTTCAAGTTTTACTTCAATTTAATCCCAATAGCAGCTAGACGCTTTGAAATGCTCGGGTGTGTTGAGAAAAAGTCGCTACTAGACTCACCAGCAGAGAGCGCACTTGAAGGGTCATAGATATAGGATGCGCGTCGGAGTTGTTCATGCCCTTGTTGTTTATAGTCAGCTGTAGCAGAAGGGTCAGTATGCCCTTGGTTGATTTTAATTAAAGCATTTGCCATAGGCTGATTATCACGCATTAACTCTACTGCGCCTGCATCTGCCATGTATTCTCGAGTTCGGCTTAAAAATAGCATCAACATAGTCGTGATAATAGGCAATACATATCTCAGCACCATGACAACAATGAATATAATCGCCATGATATTGTTGTTATTGTTACGATCATTTTTTCTGTTATTTCCAGAGAATAAGAGTGAGAAAAAGGATATTTCCATCATAAACATCAGCATATTTGATAAAACAACAGTAAACAGATTGAGTTTAATGTCTTGGTTACGAATATGTGTTAGCTCATGTGCCATGACAGCTTGAAGCTCACTTCGATTAAGTTTCGAGGCTAAAGCTGTTGTAACAGCTACCATGGCTGATTTTTCAGAAAATCCAGAGGCAAAAGCATTCATGTAATTAGCATGAATGAGATAAACCTTTGGCATAAATGCCATGCCCGCAGCAAGTTTCATTTCCTCGATAGTATTATAAAGTTTGCGAGAAAATGGATCATTAGTATCTGCCGTAATTTCTTCATATTCAGTACCAGCAAGCATAATTTTGTCATAAAAAGCAAAGGTACAACATACCCAGATGATAGCAACTAGTGTGGAAATAATCGTCGCCCAAGGAATGATTTGGAAAGTGGCGAGTTTAATGGCTAATTCGCCAATTGGCATAGCTTCAGCATGCCTTACGATTTGACCATAGGAATTACGAGTAGTAACAAGAACATCCGTTGTATTCAATCGCCATATCAAATCAATTAGTATTCCAAGTATGAAAAAAATGACCAGAAACGATGCAATAACAATGTAGGTTTTTCGTTGGTTTAATTTGACGGTTTGACGCCAATCCACACTTTTTGAATATTGAATGTCCATTTTAGATTTATAACTCGACGCGGTAATCTTCTAATTGATCGCGTTTTTCTTCGCTGATATTCCAATATATAAAACTATTGTCAAGTTTGCTTTTAAAAAGATTAACGACCATCCCCGCAAAAAATGATTTTTTATGAGCGTTATATTTTTCAATGGAATCATTAAATGCTTGCTTAGAGAATGCCAATTTATTTTCAGTAGATGTGATCTCTTCTTGCAACTGCATGACATTTTGGTTGGCTTTTAAATCAGGATAATTTTCAAATTGTACATGTATCCCTTTGGCAATACCTGATAACGCATTTTCAGCTTGCTGTCTTTTCTCTTCATTACCGCTATTTTTGGCATCAACAGCTTGCTGTCTTAATCTCGTCACATCTTTTAACGTGGTTTGTTCATAATCCATATATTTTTTTACGACACTTATCAGTGACTCAAATATTTTAGATCTTCGGTCTAGCTGTACATCAATTTGTCTTTCTGAATTTTTAACGGTTTCAATTTCAGAAATAAGCCCGTTGTACGTCATCACAATATAAGCGATTAAAATGAGTATTATAATTCCAATAATAATTAGTGTTGTCATTTACCTACCAACTTCTTAATCTGTATGAACAAATAGTACTTTAAATTAACCAGAATCACTATTAAAAATAACACCTACAAAATCATTTTTAAAATTAATCAAATGCTGACAGATTGAAATCAATCACTATACTTAGGAAGTGGAGTAGTGTAAGGATGATTTAATGCGTATAAAAACGACACCAGCTAGAATGATATTTTTTATTAGCTTTTTACTGTGTTGTATCGCATTTGCAATTGTCATGTATTTAGAATTGGTGAATGGTTTAGAGCCTTGTCCGATGTGTATTTTCCAGAGAATTGTTGTCATTGTTCTGGCTATATTTTTTCTAATTGCGACTGTTCACGGGCCAAAAGGTCACGGTATTCGTATATATAGTTTTATTTTTTTTCTAATTTGTTTAGTTGGTGTGGCAATTGCTATAAGGCAAGTATGGCTACAAAGCTTACCACCAGGTGATGCGCCAATGTGTGGACCTGGAATTGGTTATATGTTCGAGAATATGCCATTTAAAGATTTTTTAATGGCAATTTTTAAAGGTACAGGTGATTGTGCAGTAGTTCATTGGTCATTTTTAAGTTTGTCATTAGCTGGTTGGGCTGTTGTATTCTTTGCAATACTGGGGTTTTTTCATCTATGGCATGTTTTTCGGCATTTGCCAAAACGCAGAGATTAATAATATAACGAGGGTAGCATTGTGTCTGAAGTAAAAGAAGAAAATGTCAATAAAATAGAGTTTAAAAAGGCATCTCCAAAAAAACTGATTATATCTTTTATTGTAATCGTAGGTGCTTTGGCTATTCTCTTTGGCTGTATATTTGGATTCAAAGCCATGGTGGACTCTAAAAAAAGTGCGGCAATGGCAACATTTCAAATGCGCCCTGCTTCCATTTCAGCTGTAAAAGCCAAGTTGATCGAATGGACCCCTTATGTAGAGTCTGTCGGTCAAACACAGTCTATAAATGGTGTTAGCATAACTGCTCAAGTTGCAGGTGTTGTGACGTCAATCGACTTTGAATCAGGCCAAACAGTAAAAAAAGGTGATAAAATATTTGAAATTCAGCATGATGATTATGATGCCCAGTTGGCACAAAACAAAGCCTCTATGGAAATCGCTAAAATTACGTACCTTCGTGATAAAAAATTGTATGAAAATAATGCAACTTCAGCGCAAACATTAGATCAGTCTTTAGCACAGTATCAGGAAGCTGTAGCAGCAGTGCAAAACACACAGGCTCAAATTGATTTCCATATTGTCCGCGCGCCGTTTGATGGAAAGCTAGGAATTCGACAAATTAATCTAGGTGAGTACTTTCAGGCTGGCTCAACCGCAGTAACATTAAATCAAATTGAACCAATTTATGTTAATTTCAACATTGTTGAATCAGATGTTGCGAAGCTATTTATTGGACAAGAGGTTCAAGTTGAAAGTACCGCTTTCCCAGGGAAGGTGTTTAAAGGTAAAGTTACTTCGCTAAATTCAACCTTATCACAAGATACGCGTGCATTAGTGGTTCAAGCAACCATCCCTAATGGGGATAAAAAACAACAATTATTGCCAGGCATGTTTACTACCGTTCATTTAATGCTGCCTATTCAGAAAGATGTTGTAACAGTACCAAGCTCTGCAGTCACCTATACACTTTATGGTAATACCGTTTATGTATTAAAACCAAAAATGGAAGATGGTAAACAAGCCATGGGCCAGTACTCAGCAGTGAAAGACGGTCAAATTAAGTTAGTAGATATGCATCAACCACTTTATACGGCAATTGAAACACCTGTTAAAATGGGTATGACAAAAGGTCTTGAGTCAGCGGTAATATCTGGCATCAGTGCTGGAGATTTGGTAGTAACTTCAGGGCAGGTCAAACTAAAAAATGGAAGTAAAGCTGTCATTGAAGATAAAGTGAAATTAAATAATCCGAACATGAGCGTTGATGGTATATCTACTAAAGATAAAGATCAGAACAAGTAGCTCGATTCCATAAATTAGGTGTAGCAATATGAAGTTTACAGATATATTTATTAGACGGCCGATATTGGCAACTTCCATAAGCTTGCTGATATTGGTGGCTGGTTTAGGTTCGGCTTTCAAATTACAGGTAATGGAATATCCACAAACTACGAGTGCCATTATTACGGTGACTGTGTCATATCCTGGTGCATCACCTGATGTCATACAAGGATTTATCACGACGCCTCTAGAACAGGCGATTGGTACGGTTGATGGCATTAATTATATGACATCGAATAGTGTTCAAGGACAGTCAACGATTACTTGTTACATTGACTTGAATTATGATCCAAACGCTGCCATGACGAATATAATGATTGAGGTCCAGTCAAAACAAAACGTCATGCCTAAGCAAGCATTATCTCCTAGTATCACTGTTTCGGTGGGTAATACTTTCCCAGCATTGATCCTTAGCTTTACAAGTACCGACTTAAATGAACAGGAAATATCAGCCTATTTAACCAATGTGGTTTCTCCACAAATTTATGCTCTAGGTGGTATCTCTAATGTCATTGTTTGGGGTAATAAGCCCTATGCAATGAGGGTGTGGCTTGAACCAAATAAAATGCGTTCATTGGGTGTAACAGCAAATGAAGTTTATAATGTATTGAGTGAGAATAGTTTAATTACTGGGGCTGGGCAGTTACAGACTCCTTATCAATATATCACACTCAATGCTGAAACAAGTCTGAGCTCACCAGATGAGTATGAAGCATTGGTCGTTAAAAATGATAATGGCACATTAATTCATTTACGTGATGTAGCAAAGATTGAGCTTGGTGCCCAGTATTATACCTCATCGGTATCTTATAATAATGAGACTGCTATATTTTTGGGATTACAGGTTGCGCCATCTGCAAATCAGTTAACTGTAATTGATGAAGTGATACAAAATATTCCTTATATTGAGTCACAAATGCCCAAAGGGCTGAAGTTAAATGTAGTTATGAATACCAATGACTTTATTGAGGCTTCAATTGATGATGTGGTAGAGACTTTAATAGAAGCGGTGATTATTGTTATCGTTGTTCTAACATTGTTCCTGGGGTCAATAAGAGCGGTTATTATACCGCTTACCACTATTCCTTTGTCCATGATTGGTGCTTTCTTTTTAATGATGGCAATGGGTTTTTCAATCAATCTTTTGACATTGCTTTCTATGGTGTTGGCAATAGGGCTTGTTGTTGATGATGCCATTGTTGTGCTTGAGAATATTTATCGGCATATTGAAGAAGGAAGAAATGCGTTCATTGCATCAATATTAGGTGCGCGTGAAGTGGCAGGGCCAGTTATTGTGATGACGTTTACCCTTGCGGCTGTGTATGCCCCTATCGGAATGATGGGAGGATTGACAGGGTCTTTATTTACTGAGTTTGCCTATACTTTAGCAGCAGCGGTTATTATTTCAGGGATAGTCGCCTTAACTTTTTCTCCAATGTTAAGCTCGAAAATTATTACGCCAAAAATGCTACAAGGTCGAACTGTAAAATATGTTGATAAGATTTTTGATAAGGTTAGATTAGCTTATCAAAGAGCATTAACGTTTATTTTAAGTATACGACTAGCAATGTTAGCGTTTGCTATCATCGTATTAACAAGTTGTTATTATTTATTTATGGGTATAGGGAGTGAGCTGGCGCCACAAGAAGATCAGGGGTTTTTAGGGGTTCAGGGTACAGCGCCTTCACCTTCGAATGTTAACTATTTAGCTGCATTTAATCCAATTTATTCTGATATATTTAAAACGATTCCTGGTGGCTATTCATCGTTTATTGTTAATGGGTACCCGCAACAGAACAATACTTTCGGTGGTCTTGTTTTAGTGCCATGGGGTGATCGTGATCATACTCAAATGGAACTTGCACGTGTGCTACAAGAAAAAGTAAATGAAGTGGCTGGCGTTCAGTCTTATGTTTTTCAACAGCCTTCTTTACCAGGTGTGAACTTTGGACCACCGGTACAATTTGTTTTAACTGCACCAGCTGGTAGCTATAAGGTCTTGAATACGTTAGCTGATACATTGATTGAAAAAGCAATGGGAAGTGGCTTATTTTTATTTGCACAAAGTGATTTGCGTTTTGATGATGTACAAGTTAACTTGCATATTGATTATCAAAAAGCAGCAGATTTGGGCATTACTAATCAAGATATCGGTAATATCCTAGGGTCTTCGTATGCGGGGGGGTATATCAATTTCTTTGATCTACTGGGATATAGTTATCAGGTGATTTCGCAAGTTAGTATTCCAGATGCACAAACACCAGAGCAATTATTAGACCTGCAGATCAAAACGGCTTCTGGGCAGCTTGTTCCTTTGAGGTCATTTGTAACCTTTAGTTCTCAAGCTGAGCCGATAACCTTGAACAGATACCAGCAGTTTAACTCCGCAACAATTTCCGCTGTTATAGGTAATGGTGTTACACAGGGTCAGGCTTTATCTTTCTTGCAACAAACAGCAGATGAGATATTGCCTAGAGGCTATACCTATAATTATGCTGGCGGTTCCCTGCAATTTATCCAGGAGGGTGATACATTAGCGATTGCGTTTATGTTTGCGTTGATTGTAATTTTCTTAATGCTGTCATCAAAGTTTGAAAGCTTTAGAGATCCATTCATTATTCTTATTAGTGTTCCTATGTCAATTTGTGGAGCTCTAATACCGCTTTATATCGGCAGTGTGTTAAACATAGGTTCTTGCACGCTAAATATTTATAGTGAGCTTGGATTAATTACACTTATTGGTTTAATTAGTAAGCACGGAATTTTAATTGTTGAATTTGCTAACCAATTACAAGAACAGGGTGTCAAAAAAATGGATGCAATAATTCAAGCTGCATCGGTTAGATTAAGGCCTATATTGATGACAACTGCGGCTATGGTGGCAGGTGTTGTGCCTTTAATTTATGCTACTGGTGCTGGTGCGGTGAGCAGACAATCTATAGGAATTGTAATCGTATTTGGTTTAACAATTGGTACCATGTTTACTATTTTTATCGTACCAACTATGTACTCATTTATATCTAAAGATCGTTCAAACTTCGTTGCTAATCAGAAACGAGAAGCTGCTGAAATTGCAGAAATTGACGCAGAATTTGATAAAGGTTTCTAATAAAAAACTATAAAGTACGATCTAAAATATCAGTCATTTTACAAGATAATAGTATGTCTTGTTTCTTTAATTCAGTACACTGGGCTTGTAAGGGTTCGCTATAGCCAAATACGAGTCTCTTTTCGATTTGTGTTATTTTTTCGTGTAATGCATCTTTTTCGTATTGTAAGGCAGATAGTTCTTTATTATTTTGAACAATTGATGTTTCACTAGGTTTAATATCCAGCAATGTATTATTGGGTTTATCACGTTTTACCTTTAAAGAGAGTTTTTTTCTTAATGGGAAGTCATCTGACATGATGTTGGGTCCTTAATAAATATTTGATCACCACTTTAGCATAATATATTTGTTACTTTCAAAATATTTTTGTTCAAGGGCTTGCTTTTTGAATAGCCACTACTTAGAATGTGGTCAATCTAGGGTTGGGTTGAAAATAGTCAGCTTTAAGAGATATGATAAAATAAAGGATTAGGAGAATACAATGCCAGCAACAATGCACTACACTGCAAAAATAAATGAAGAAACAAAAACTGATTTACCACTTCGTGACCACATGAAGCAAGTGGTTAGTACATATTATAAAAATATGGTTGAACAAGGAGCGACACCTGAGAATGTATATGAGTTAATCATGTCAGAGGTTGAGCTACCTTTAATTGAAGCTACTATGGAGTATACTGGAAATAATCAAAGTACAGCTGCGAGCATTCTAGGTATTAATCGCGGTACATTCCGTAAAAAACTTGCTTACTATGGAATGCTATAAAATTTAATTTTATTTTTAGCTATAAGCCACCAAATAGGTGGCTTTTTTATTTGTAATATTACTGGATTTTATAAGTTAACAAATCTTGTCATAGTATGATTTTATATAATCAGCAAAACTGCCTTCATTTTTATGTTGCTTCTCAAGATATCTCCATT
>CAJXRW010000028.1 GCA_913060525.1 uncultured Gammaproteobacteria bacterium | reverse complement strand
GAGATTTCTGCCTGTCTCGTGGGCTCGGAGATGTGTATAAGAGACAGGTGTATTCAGAGCAAGATCTAAGCGAGATTGCAACCGTACTAAGAAAGTACCCAAATATCTTTATTTTTAGTGATGAAATTTATGATCTAATTTATTGGGATGCACCACCAGCACATATTTTACAAGTCGCGCCCGATTTGAAAGACAGGTGTGTAATCCAGAATGGGATATCTAAAAGTTATGCCATGGCAGGGTGGCGTGTTGGCTATTCAATTGCGCCTGCCGACATTACCAAAGCAATGCGCGTATTTCAGTCGCAATCACTTTCTAATCCTTGTTCTATTTCACAGTATGCTGCGGTGGATGCCTTGAGTATTCCAAGAGAACAATTATTGCCTCAAATTGAGGCATATAAACAACGAGTACAATATGTGTGTGAGCGTATTAATCAGCTTGACGGCTTTAATGTGGCTATGCCAAATGGGGCGTTCTATTTATTTGTGGATATGCAGAAATATTTAGATCAATCAAACTATAAAACAGATGAAGAATTTGTTTTGGCATTTTTAGATAAACAAAAAGTAGCTGTGATCCATGGTTCTGCATTTGGTGTAGCAGGGTATTTTAGGATTTCTTGCGCAGCCAGTCTGGAAGAGCTCACTGAAGCCATGAACCGTTTGGAAAAGTTTATTAATATGGGTAGACCAGGTTCTAAGCGATTAGAGTGAGTTATACTGTTTGATTAAACATATAATTGATATCACAGCCATCTGTTAGTATATCTGATGGCTCTCTTTTGGCATAAATTTTTATCTACCCAGGAGACAGGTTATACCATACATACATTAACATCTGGATTATATGGTTTCCAGGGGCCAGAAGTTCCAGATTGGTCTGGTATCTCGCCCTGGGTCCACCAGCAGGCAACATAAAAACTGTTGTTATAGCTAACTAGTGGATACTTAATAGGAGTACCTTGAGGTTGATATACTGTATCGATATTCCATTCTCCGGCATTGTAAGTATAATCCTCTACGGGTTTAGCTGCATGCCCACCAGAAATTGTAAGTGTCAAGGTACTACTATCCATAGTTCCAGTTGGGCACCATACACCTTCTCCATCTTCTGCACAAATGCCTGTCGGGTTACCAGGAGAAAATGATGTATATGAACCTTCACCACCATTGATACTAATTTTTAAGTCTTGTAATTGGTCGTTAGGTTGGAAATATGTTGCAGCAACACCATATGAATCTGTGGGTCGATGTAAGCTGGCAAATGTTTGAGGATGACCAGCATCTGACACATATGTTAATTCAGCATTTCGGTCTGTATTAATATCTGTTCTAATATCAGTCGTTCCTGCTTTTACTATTTTATTAGATAAACCATCAGCGCGAATTGTAATATCTGTCTGAGAATCATTGACTACTTTCAGTTCATAGGCAAAAGATGAACTCCCTGTAGCCAGTGCTGAGATAAGTGCTGTTGATAAAATTATTTTCTTCATAAAATATTCTCCTGTATTTATTTTAATAAAACTCACCATGTGAAAGTGTGGTTTGCACTAGATATTTTATATGAACTTACGTTTTAGGCATTATTTATGCGAGATTAGAGTGTTTAGTACTCAATTAAGTTTTTATACACAAACATTATTATTTGTAAATAAATTCCATAGAGAAATATCCGTCATAATTTTTAGTAAAAAACAAGTTTGTTAGTTTTTAAATTTTATTGGTAAAAATAAACAGACAAGGTACTATCTAAGTATTAAAAATATAAATGTGTATATTATTATTTAATAAACAACGAGTATTTGGAAAGTTTATGATACAAACAAAATGCGGTTACGTTGCTATTATCGGTAGGCCAAATGTTGGTAAATCAACGCTGTTAAATAATATACTGGGTGAAAAATTAAGTATCACCTGTCGTAAGCCACAAACGACTCGTCATCAGATTATGGGCATAAAGACGACTGAAGAAACACAGTTTGTTTATGTTGATACACCTGGTGTACATACCAATAGCCAAAATGCGCTAAACCATTATATGAATAAAGCCGCTGAAAGCATTATTGATGATGTGCATGTGGTTTTGTTTTTAATTGAGTCAAATAAATGGACAGATGTGGAAGACAAAGTTTTTAAACGTCTTTCACAATTAGATATTCCAGTCATTGTTGCGATAAATAAAGCGGATATGATTAAAGATAAATCCATTATCTTGCCACTTATTGGTAAGATTAACCAAGTTAGTGATAAATTTATAACCATTCCTGTTTCTGCAAAATCGGGTAAGAATGTGCCTGAATTGGAAAAAATTATTGAAGACTGTTTGCCAGAAAGTGAATTTTATTATGATCCTGAGTTATTAACAGATCGCTCTGAAAATTTTTTAGTATCTGAAATTATCCGTGAAAAACTCATGCGTTCTTTGGGGGATGAAATACCTTACCAGTTAACTGTTGAAATAAATCAGTTTAAATATGATGAAATAAAAGATATTACCGATATTAGTGCAACTATCCTAGTTGAGCGTAATCAGCAAAAAGCCATGGTCATTGGTAAGGGTGGTAGCAAGCTTAAAGAAGTTGGATCAGCAGCACGAACTGATATTGAAAAGCTTGTTGAAACAAAAGTGTATTTACAGTTGTGGGTAAAAGTAAAAGAAGGATGGGCTGATAGTGAGGCGAGTATAAAAAGCCTTGGATATTTTTAAAGCTTTTAAGTTTCTAAATGTTTACCAAAGTGCTCATAACGCCATCCTTTTAACAGCAAGCTGTCATTATTTCCTTCCATTAAAAACCGTTTTATTTCTTGTTTTGCAGCGACGGTCTGGGGAACAATATTATGTTCTTTACAAATTTCAGCAAGCTTAGTGGTCACTTCTTTTATGGCTTCTGAACTAACAATTGGAGGTTTACTGCCAGAGTTATTAATGGCAGTTATATTTTTTGAAGCTTCGAGTATTTCAAGAATAATTTGACTGTATTTACTGATTTGTTTTGTTGTTAACTGAAATGCTGGATGACTTAAACCAGCTTTTAATGCTGGTTTTCTTCTAGCTATTTCAATAATAGATTTGTTAGAAATAATCCATTGTTGGCTAATATCATCTTTTTGGGCGAGTGATTCACGCCAAAAGCATAGTTCTTTTAATATATGTTGACCTTGGGCATCTAATCGTTTGTATGAGCTGAGTTTCTTGTAAGCTAATTTGGGGTCTGTATATATATAATTTTCAATATTATTACTTAAACTTTCAAAATCTTCCTGAATCCAGCTTAATTTTTTCTCTTTTTCTAATAGGTATTTTAGTTTTATATGCGATCGAACCAGATGCTTAACATCATCATTTGCATATTGTAGTTGTTTGCTCGTGAGTGGTCTTTTGCGCCAATCTGTCATTGTTTGTGATTTCTCAAGCGTGGCAATTTCTAATTCTTCCAATAACTTTTGCAATGAACCTTGGTGTGATAACCCTAAAAAATCACCAGCAATTTGAGTATCAAAAATAGGCGTGATTTTTGCATCTAGCTCAAAATTTATGATTTTGATATCTTGAGAGCAGGCGTGTAATATTTTAGTAATGTTTTGGTTTTCTAATAAGGGTTTTAACGGCGATAAATCAATATCAGTGTTCAGAGGGTCAATAATGTAACAAGCTTTGTCAGTCGCAAGTTGTATTAGACATAATTTTGGATAGTACGTTGAACGCCAATGAAATTCTGTATCAATACCAATCTGTTTTTCTTGTTGTAATATTTGAACTAATGCTTTTAGTTCTTCAGTCGTGCTTATCATTCAAGAGTTTTTATGAGGAGATAGTTAAGTAATAGACAATATATTGATTAAGTTCAAGACCTGACAATTTGAATATGGTTATTTAGTTTTTTGACCAATTTTACTTTCTGTACCTTTAATTAAGCGCTGAATATTTTGATGGTGTCTCAATACGACAATAATGGCAATAATACCAAAAATAATGGTTGGATAGGTACCATAGAAAAAATAAATAGCAATTGGAATTAAGACCGTTGCTAAAATTGAGGATAATGAAGAATATTTGGTTGTGTATGCAACAAGTAGCCAGATACCTAAAAATATTAAACCAATAAACCAACTGAATCCAAACATAACACCTATTAAGGTTGCAACACCTTTACCACCTTTAAAGCCAAAAAAGATTGGAAAGATATGTCCAATTATGGCTGCTAGTGCGACACACGCCACATAAACGGGGCTTAAATTTAGCAAGTAAGCAATTAAAACAGGGATGAACCCTTTAAGTGCATCACCAACAAGGGTAATGATTGCTGCTTTTTTGCCACCTAAACGTAGAACATTGGTTGCGCCTGGGTTGCCTGAGCCAACTGTTCTGGGTGAAGGTAAACCTAATAATTTACATGTAATGATGGCAGAATTGATAGAACCAGCTAAATAGCCAATTATAATCATAATAATTGCGGTAGTTTCCATAAAAATAGAAAGTTGGTAAGTATGAGATTATAATATCCAATAATTATATAAATGAGAAATTATTACTATGAAGCAGTATCAGAAAGATTTTATTCAATTGGCATTAGAGCAAGAAGCATTAAAATTTGGTCAGTTTACCTTAAAGTCTGGTCGTATTAGTCCTTATTTTTTTAATGCAGGTTTGTTTAGAACGGGTGAGGCAATATATAAACTTGCTTGTTGTTATGCTGAAAAAATTATCGAATCAAAAATTGAATTTGATGTTCTTTTTGGCCCTGCCTATAAAGGCATTCCATTAGCTGCAGTTGTGGCTTCAGTTTTATATCAAAAATATCAGTTAAATATTGGTTATGCATTTAATCGCAAAGAAGTAAAAGATCACGGTGAGGGTGGCATAATGGTCGGTGAATCTGTCAATGCCAAAAGAGTCCTCATTATTGATGATGTCATAACAGCAGGAACGGCTATTAGAGAAGGGATTGATATTTTGTCTAAAGAAAATGCGGAAGTCGTTGGCATCACGCTGGCTGTAGATCGGGAAGAAAAAGGTAAAGATATGAAGACTTCTGCCGTCCAAGAAGTAAAAAAACAATTCGGTTTGAATGTGCTCAATATTGTTGGATTTTCAGATATTATTGAATATGCTGCTCAAAGCGCTCAATTTGATCAACATTTAGCGTCAATGAAAAAATATCAATCTCAATATGGTATTTGAGTCTAGTCCCTAACTTAATGTTAAAGGCCAAAACATTGGGATAACATACGTTGCAGCAATTACCATGATGATATTCATTGGTATGCCAATTTTTAGAAAATCGGTAAAACGGTAATTACCTGCATTATAAATATAAGTATTCGTTTGATAGCCTAATGGTGTTGCAAAACTTGAGCTTGCGGCAAACATGATTGCCACTATAAATGGGGTGGGGTTTAACCCAAGTTGTGAAGTTAATGCAAGTACAAGTGGCGTTAAGAGTACGGCGACTGCATTATTCGTCATCAACTCAGTTAATATGGTTGTTGTAATATATACAGCGGCTAGTATTGCCCTAGGCCCAAATTCTTTAGCAATTTGGGCAACGGATTGAACGGCATATTCTGCAATATGTGTTTTTTGTAGGGCGATAGAAAGGGCGAGCATGCCAAAAATAAGCAACAGGATTCTCCAGTCAATCGCCTCATAAGCTTGTTGCGGTGTAATACATTTTGTCGCGATTAAAAATGTTGCGCCGATTAGTGCCAGTGAGGCAATCGGCATAATATTTAAGGCAGCAATACTAATAACAGCAAATATGGTTAATAAAGCTAAAAAGGAGCGTTTTTTAAAGGGGCTTTTTTTTATACTTGATAGGCTGAGAATTTCTTCAGCTTTAAAAAGAGATTCAAGTTTTTTGGGTGTACCTTCTATTAAAAGAATGTCTCCAAATTTAATAGGTACCTCAGATAAATTATCCTGAATAATTTGACCTCGTCTATGCAACGCCCATATATGACAATTGTATAGCCTTTTTATCCAGGAGTTGTTTAGTTTATGGCTTATGAGTCTTGATCCAGGGCCAACAATACCTTCTAACACAACGGTTTCTTCTGATGTTTTGAGTTCAGACAGACTTGGGTGTTCGCCAATATTTATGCCTTCCAATTCTTTGATAGCAAACAGCGATTTTTTATTTGATCGAATTAATAGTCGATCATAAGGTTTAAGTGTGACTTGCCTAAGTAATTTGTCTAATTTATGTTGGTGTAATAAATTATATTTTTCTTTAACTATTTGCGGGCGACGTGTTTTTGAAACATCTAAGTTTAAACTGATTAATTCATCATTTCGGATGATATCAATTACATGTAAGTTGTGGCTGGTTGGGAAGTTTAGTTCGTCTAGCGATTTTCCAATAAATTTTGAATCTGGCAGCACAATTGCTTCCGCAAAAAAATGTTTGTGACTTTCATTTTCTGAGAACATTTCACTAGAAAATAGAGGTCGAATAGGTAATAGTTTTGAGCCAAAAATGGCTAAAAATGTGATGCCCGCTGCTGCCATCATCAATCCAGGCAAGGTAATTGAGAAAATATTAAAATGAATAGAACTATCTGATGAGACAATTCCGCTAACAAGGATATTGGTTGATGTGCCAATTATGGTACAACTTCCGCCCATTATGGCAATGTAGGATAATGGAATTAAGTATTTAGACGGATAACGTTGTAATTGTTTTGTCATCATAATCACGACAGGTGTCATAATAATAACGATGGGGGTGTTATTCATAAATGCAGACAATATTAACACTATACCAAAAAACAGGATGATGGCCAGCCAAAAGTTTTTTCTCGCTAACCGGATACCAAAATCACCAATTATATCTATCAAGCCAGTATGTTTTAACGCGGCACTTATAATAAACATGCCTGCTATGGTAGCAGTTGCCTGATTGCTAAAAACACTTAATGCGTCAGTTGTCGTTATTGTGCCTGTAATTAATAGAACGGCCATGACAATCAGTGCCGTGACATGCGCAGGAATTTTTTCTTTTATAAAGCTAACAATAGCAAATACAACAGTTATCACTGTCACGCAGACTTGAAATATTTCAATCATCACAAACTGTTTTTCGAGAGGGCTAAAAAAATAGTAGGTAAATTCTAGCTATATCGCTAGGCCATTGCGCTAATTTTTATGTGCGTAATTAGCTGGTGCCTAAATATATATTTCAGCGTTAATCATTTTCAGGATCATATAATCCATCCAGCGAACACCTGTAATGGAGAATGGGCTCGCTAAAAACCCCATGTGACCACCATGTTCAGAAACATAGAGTTTAACATTTTCAGGTAGTTTTTCTTTAAGCAAAAGGGTGTTATCAATAACAGGATCATCTTTAGCAGCAAAAATATGGCATGGTGTTTTAATGTTTTTAACAAACTGTAAAGAACTTGCTTTTGTGTAGTAATCGTTGGCATCAGAAAAGCCACATTGAATGGATGTGTACATATCATCAAATTCACGCATTCTGATTTTTTTATGTAATTCTGGTGGAGAACCAAGGTCAGGGAAACGTTCATGCCGCTCATAGACCATTTTAATTAAATCATTGACAAAATAGGCCCTGAAAATTTTATTTGAAGGCAGGTCAATAATTTCTGAACATGATGATAAATCAGTCGGTGGGCAGATACTAAATCCAAACTCAACAAGAGAATCAATATTTGGTCTATTCTCACCAAGCAATTTAAGCAGTAAGCTTCCACCCATTGAAAAACCGATAACGATAAATTTTGAGTTAGGAGTTTTTTGTTTTAAATGTACCAATGTTTCGTAGACTTCATCACTAGAGCCTGCATGGGTAATATATTTTGCAAGACCTTTTCCTGAACCAGCATCACGAAAATTGCAACGAACAACTCTTAGCGGCATTTTTAATAACTTATTAGTAATACGGCGCATATAGGATGCATCATGGCTACCACATAATCCGTGTACTAAAACGACAGTCGGTTTTTGTAAATCCCAAGATGGGTGTTGGGATATTTCTACAGCAATGGTGTCACCATCTGATAAATTAATGTATTCCGTTTTAGAAGGAATTTTAGGGATAACATTAATTTTAGATGCAATCACCGTTTGCAGTATTGCATTTTTAAAAAGTGGTTTGAGCGGATGGTTTTCCATGTGCAAATGTAAATAAAAATGGTAACGAATATTTTACCAGATAATTCAATTAAATTTAAGTTGCGATTCTATCAACTAAAACCCAAGGTAAATTATAGGGTTGAAATAATTAGTAGTATTGCAAACACGAACAGAATGACACCAAAAATTTTTTCTAATATGTGGCTGTAATTTAAGAAAAGAGATCTAATTTTTTTGTGACCGATGATTGTGGTGACGAAGCTAAACCAAATAAGCGTTGAAAATACGAGAATAAATATGGTCGCAATATAATAACTTACATAAGGGTAGTTTTGTAAAAATAAAGGTAAAATACTGATAAAGAATACCATAACTTTTGGGTTAGAAAGGTTAGTCAAAAAGCCTGTTAGCCAAGCGGTTTTTTTATTACATTTTTGACCTTCAGTGAGTTCACTACTTGAAATGTGTTTTTTTGCAGTTAAGCACTTGAAGCTTAAATAAAATAAAAAGCAGGCACCTATAATAGAGATAATGTGAATTAAGGATTGATGATTTTGATTAATGGCACCAAGCCCAAATACACAAACTGATGCATAAATTAAAATGCCACAAGTGATGCCAAGGCTGCATAAATAACCCGTTAATCGACCATGTTTGAGTGTACTCCTGGTTACAATAAAAAAGTCTGGTCCAGGTAATGATACCGCAATCATTTGAATGCATAATAATGTAAATAATGATGCGAACATCGGCGACCTCATTTTGTTTTGATAAAGTATTTTAGAGCATCGAAAGCTAAAGGGCACCTCTAATAATTCATAAACACACATCTTAACATTCAAATTCACCACACCTGCGTTGCAAATTTTGACAATGGAATGTGCCATTGCCTGCAATTTGCGCCTTGTTGTGATAAATTTGAATTATTAATCTGCTGTGTCCAGAATTAATAGAGGTGCCCTAAAGGGAAATAGTCCATTCACACAATATGCTGGAGAAAATATTCTGTCTTACTCGGTTAATTTATTTAATTCCAGTCCCTAAGTATCATCATTTGGATGATTTATTTATTATCCGTTGCCTGGCGTGATTTTCTTTTTGTGTCTCTGGTCATAAAGGTAGCTACTTTCTGCTATTATTAAGCAAAATTCATTAATAATTCTTCTAAATATGATAATTAAGTGGATCAAGCTTAATATGCTGTTATTCAGTTTGTTATTGACTGGCTGTGCAATGTTCACCTCATATCCTTCTAAGATGAAAGATGTGCGTGTGGATGTGGCTGAGAATGATCCAAAAGCAGCACAAATGGAATACATTGATGAGTTTTCAGATAAACTCGATGAAGGGGAGTTAAATAATTTAGAGTTAGGCAGGCTTGCTCAATATAATAATGAGCCTAAAAAAAGCCAGGAAATATATGCGCATGTAATTAATTCACTAGCTGAACAAATGTTACAAGCTGTGATTCAGGTAAAGAAAATTTTTGAGAATGCTGAGGCTGTTGCATTAAATGACAAAGTGTTGCCTTATTTAGTACCAGATTACGAACAGACGTTTGTTTATACTTATCAGGCAATTAATTATTTAAACCAAGATGATCTCACTAATGCTCTAGTCTCAATACGCCAGCTTTCTCAGGCACAAGCTTGGATTACTCAGCAGAAAGAAATTAATAAAGAGTCTACTGAGGGTTTGAATAATCGGTATCAAAATAGTGGTAATCAAGGTTCAGAGTATAGTAAAGCCGATGAATATCAGCAGATGATTAAAGCATCAGATACCATTACGAATAGTTATGAGAATGGGTTTGGGTATTATTTATCAAGTATTCTTTATCAGGCTTTTGATAATGATTTTAATGACGCATTTGTTTCTATAAAAGATACAAAACGTTTATTACCTGACAACCCTTACGTAATTGATACCTTTAAGCAAATAGAGAAAGGTTTTAATGGATATCCACCCTACGAAGAGGGACAAGGGCGTTTAGTTGTGATATATCAAGGTGGTTTAATAGAGCCTAAAAGGGCATTTAACTTGCCGATATTTTTAGGGCCGCTCGGTATTCAGAATATTTCGTTACCTTATTATGCATCCAAAGGGGCTGAGCCGATGCCCATTAGAGTTATTGTTAAACAAAATGAGAAGCTTATTGATGATAAGCCAACTGCATTACTGGTGAATACAAAGCTCATGGCGATGAAGTCATTAACTGAGCAATACCCAGCCATTGTGGCAAGAGAAGTTTTCCGAATTATTTTTAAAGCCAGTGCAACTTATGCATTATCTCGTCAAGAAGGAAATGCGGGCACAGTGGGTTGGATAATTGGAACCGTTTATAGTGTGGCAACATCAGGTGCTGACTTGAGAAGTTGGTTATTGCTGCCGCAAGGTGTGCAGTTATATGAAAAGGCATACACCGCTGGTGATTATCATCTACTTGTAGCGGGACGTGATCAGGCTATTAAAATAGAGCAGGGTAAAACGACACTGATTCTAATAGATCACATAGGTCAATTTTTTCAAGCTAAAGTACATTTACTCTAATTGCTCCGTATCGCCTTTACCATTTATGCTTATTCCGCTTTGTCCTGCTTTGCTATCGGGTGCACTGACAATATCCGATTCCCTTCCAGATAATAAATCTTCTGTATCATTTGCGATATTCCCAGGGTTGGCTTTAAGTACGGTTACATTGACAAAGTTATTGTTAATGATATTGGACTTAACCGATTCTGGGGTGACATTCCTGTCAGTATATGGGTCTTCCGTGCCTGTGGTAGGTGGGAGCGCTTGGGGTGTATAACCGCCAGTTGTGTTATTCGCATCCAGGTTGATTTGTTGATTATATTTTTCTTTCCCTATGGGTGTATCTGATTCAGGAACGACATAAATATCATCAGCTATCGTATAGGTTGACCCTAACAGTAATAATGTTGTAATTATGGTTAAAATATAATGTTTGATGTTAGACATTTTTTTTACAAAAATTTTACCCTTATTAATAAGGGTATAGCAGGGAATATAATTTTTGAATTATTTTTCTAATTTTGTATCGGTTGTATTAAACATTTTCACTGTGATTGGACCAATTATATTTTGCAAGACTGAGTAAATAGTGCCCACTAAAGCAGCGGTGGGGTTGAAAAACAATAATGACAACACGGTTGCCAATCCAGAATCTAGCATCCCAAACTCAAACATGGTGGAACGGGTTGATGGTGTATCTAACTTTATAAATTGACTAATAAGATAGGCGATACAGAACGAATAAAGGTTCAATACCAAGCATACTAAAATAATTGCCATTGGGAATGCAATAACTTTTGGTTGATTGATCGCGACAACAATGGCAACAATCAAACAAACACATAAAATTGAGATAGATGGCAGTACTTTCTTAACATTATCAATTCCTGAGATATATCTATTTAACATAATCCCAGCAACGATAGGCAATACAACAACTTCTAGCGTTTTTATAAACATGCCTAAATAGGGGATATGTATTGTTTTATGGAGGTATAAATATAACAAAGCAGGAATTGCAATAGGTGCAATAATCGTGCTGAGAATCGTTAAAGTAACAGTTAATGCGAGATTTGAGCGAGTTAAAAATGAATAGACGTTTGCAACCGTTCCGCCTGGGCAGGAACCTAGAATGACTAATCCTGCTGTTTCCATATTGTTTAAGTGAAAAATTTTAGCAAACACAAAAGCGCCCATTGAAACAAAAATAAATTTTAGCGTAACTATTGAGAGTGTCTTACCTTTAATGTTCCAGATGGGTTTGAAATTTGCGCTATTTAAGTTAATACCGATACCAAACATGACAATACCGAGTAAATACGATACAAGCGGAACCAGAGTTGCAAAAAAGTTATTAAATATGAGTCCAAATGTGACCGCTATGATAATAAAAATGATAATGTATTTTTCAATAATTTTATTCATACTGTGCTATGAAAACGCTTTAATTGCATCAATTTATAGGGGTATTAGATAAATTACAATCCTGTATTATCAATCAGATTTTCAAGGACTTAAATAACTGCACACAAGATGGCAACGAGTGAATTAAGAATTTTTTCTTATTAAGGTCAAATCAGATACTGTATAATATCGCTAGTTTAAGAGACTGTATGCATAATATGATTCCAGTATTACCGAAAGAAGAAATTTCTCCTGTACTTAAAAACTATATTGAAGCGCTGAAGCGTGTTGGTTTTAAAGGCGATATTCAGGTTGATCTTGGGGCAAGAATTGCCTGTTCTATGGATAACAGCATTTACCAGGTCGTACCTGAATGTGTCCTATATCCAAAAGCTGTCTCTTATACACATCTGACGCTGCCGACGATCTACTCTGTGTA
>CAJXRW010000027.1 GCA_913060525.1 uncultured Gammaproteobacteria bacterium | reverse complement strand
TCTACACAGAGTAGATCGTCGGCAGCGTCAGATGTGTATAAGAGACAGTAATATGGATCATTTAAGAAGTAGTATCCATTTTAGGGGAATGGCTCAGAAAGACCCTAAGCAGGAGTATAAAAAAGAAGCATTTGCTATGTTTTCTGCAATGCTGGATGACTTAAAATATGAGGTTATTTCCTCATTAGCAAAAGTTAGACTGCAATCTCGAGAGGAAGCACAGGCGGCAGAAGAACAATGGAGAAGTTCTGTGAGTGGGGTTCAATATGATCACGAAGATGCGAGCTCTTCTGGTGTAGAGGATAATAGCCAATCTTCACAGTCTCACTCTCCTCAGTCCGAAAATACTTCAGGTGACAATCATCAACCGTATGTTCGAGAGGGTGTAAAAGTAAGGAGGAATGATCCTTGTCCGTGTGGTTCAGGTAAAAAGTATAAACATTGTCACGGGACAGCAGTTTAAGTTATTTTTAATTAATGGATATTCGAGCTAATGAATTGTTTGATTGCGATATTCAGGAGATTTCATTTCTTCCAGCTCAAAAGATTTTTCAATGGTCTGAATGGCAGTTTCTATTTCGATTAAAATAATCGCAAGACCAGGATAGGCATTTACTTTATTTTGTATATGATCCAGGATAGATTGCAATGAGCTGTAGCTATCCTTTTCATAATCATCCATGGCATTTATCAGTAATTGAATTTTTGAGATTAGCTCATCAATCCAGAGCGCTCGTAATAACGGTATAGGGGTATTATTTATACTTTTTATGCATAGTTCCGTATATTGGACTTTTTTATTCCCTTGAGTATCATTTTTACAGACAACGCTGATATTTGATCGAAACCCAAATTTCTGTGAGAGTGAATTTGCTTGCTTTGAAGCAAGTTTAATTTTGTTTTTTATGCTGTCAGAAAGACCATCATCAATACTCATAATGTCATTTGAGGTAATTAGAATGCCCCAATTCTAACATATATTTAATAAATGTTTAGGAGGTTATTTGAATTATGCAGCTAGGGGTGTTTCTAACTTGGAATGTTTGTATTTATTTTCATTTTCGCCATTCAGATATAAATGTAATTTAGCTAATTGAATGTTGCAAGATATCTTGTTTTTAATGGCTTCTCGATTTTCAATATGCCGACAGTAAAGGTATGCATGTAGGCTGGTGTTGATCTGTGAACGAAGACTTTTACGATCTTTTACATTTAAGCAGTACTTTACAATGTCTAATTCATTACATATTTTAGCTCTAATTTTTTTAGAGTCTTTGATGTATTTGCAATATCGATATGCATTTTGACTAACAGTAAACTTTTTGTGTAACTTGCAATAATTTTCAAATTTCATTTTGTTACGCTCCTGTAAACGTTTTAAATCGTAACAATGAATTGTTACAGAAATATTACAAGTTGAAAGTTACCAGAAATTAAATGGGGATTTGTTCAAGTGTTAAGTCTACACCAAAGTGCTGTTTAACCTCAGATTTGATCAGTTTGATTAAATTGAGTATATCTTCTGCTTTGGCATTATTAGCGTTAATAATAATCCCGCCATGCTGTTTGGATATCATAGCGCCGCCTATTTCATGTCCTTTAAGGCCAATTTTTTCCACCATCTCTCCAACTGAAATATGATATTCTGGTCGCTTAAAAACACTTCCTGCGCTATCTTGCTTAGGTAGGTTATTGTTCCGCAGACCATAAATGTGGTCCATTTTCTCTTTGATGGATGTATGATTGCCATGTTTCATATCAAATGTCGCAGATAGTATGATTTCACCTGTTTTTTGAAACATGGAGTGGCGATATGAGAATTGAATTTCTGATATTGGATAGCTTTTGATTTGTTTGGACTTCCTGTCAAGTACGGTAACTTCATTAACATAATCGTAAATTGATTCTCCGTAAGCACCCGCATTCATCCATAATGCACCACCAACTGTGGCTGGAATATCATAGAATACTTCTAAGTTTGATAGGTTGTTTTCAAGCGCAGCAAGACTGAGCTGTTTCAAGGTTGTACCAGCTTGAGCTTCAATTTGATTGCCAGTAATGGTATAACTTTTAAAATTCTCTCGTAAAATAACAAACGCCAATCGTTTGTATATTTCTTGAGTGAAGATTACATTGCTTCCATTTCCAAGGATAAAGATATCATCATGCTTAGTGAGTATGGATTTAATTTCGTCTATTGAGTTTGGATAATATACATGTTCGGCATGTGAGGCTAGACGATAAGTATTGTGGTCTAATAAATTAAAGGACTTGTTATTACCATTCATATTTGACTAATAATTTCACTTGATTTTGGATAGGTGTTAATTCTGCTGTCCAACGAAGAAATGCTCATAAACTGCTTTAAATTCAACATTAGATTGTCGTAGCCTCTGCATATCTGGCTTGCATTTCCTATCGTACTTTGAGACTTGATAAGTGACGCGGTCATTAAGCAAGCCATCCCGCCCCTGAGATCAGAGCTTTCAGCGGTAGCGGCGCGTAATTTAGAGGCGGGTTTTATATTAATGACATTCCCATTGTGCGAGACCAATGCGTTAAATTTTTGTAATTGTTCGACATATTTAACTCGATCAGGGATAACTCTTTCAATAATTGAGCTTGGTGTTTTGGCGGTTAATGCCAGACTTGCAAATATAGGCTGTAAATCAGTTGGAAAATATGGGTAAGGGTCAGTAATAATATTAAAGCCATTTATAATATCTATTTTATCACCAAAAACAGTAATGGTATTTTTTTGGTTATCATAGCTATATTTAATGTTAAGCTCATTAAGTATGATCAAAGGTGCATTTATCAAGTCAATATTACATACACCATGAACCACAATTTTTCTGCGATGCATAATTGCCAGGCAGATATAAGTCATCACCTGAATACGGTCGTATATGATGTCGTGCTCTACGGCACTTAGTAAATCAACACCTTTAATGTATATTTCACGGTTAGCCAAGTCGTATGAAATTTTTGCACCACATTTATTAAGAAACGTAATGACATTAATGATTTCTGGTTCAATCGCGCAATTTTCGAGATGTATACAGCTGCTGCCAATAACTGAATAAAAAATCAAATTAGTTGTTGCACCCACGGATGGGAATGGTAAGCGATAGGTGGTGTTAACATCTTTGGTATGTTTTAGAGTTAGGGTATCATTTTCTACAATGATTTTGGCATTCAGTGCTTTTAGACCGTTGAGATGTATATCAAAATTTCTGGTTTCTCCAAATGAACATCCCCCTGGATATCCTATTTTCAAACTATGTGCTGATTTAGCCATACTTCCTAGTAGGTAAATCGAGCATCTTGTATGGGTGGTTAATGAATTATTAATGTTAATATGGCTGGATTTATTAGCATTGCATATTGTGATGCTGTTTTTGTTTTCATTAATATTAAAACCAATGCTCCTAAGAATTTTTTTTGAGCCTTTATAATCAAAAATATCAACAGGGGCGTTATTGAAAGTTATTTTTCCAGTCATTAATGGTGATGAGAAAAGTAGCGGTAAAAGGGCATTTTTGGCGCCATTAACAGAAATACTAGCCGTTGACTGGTCGTTTTTTAATTGGCTAATATTAATTTCCATGGTTTCGTTTCAAATGTTAAAAAATTTATATATTTATTATAGCCAGCGGTTAATAAAGCTGCTACTAGTGACAGTATAAGGATAAAAGAATGCACTTTACGGCATTCGAAAAATATTTATATATACTTTAGAGTCATACGTGTTTTTTTATTCAAATAATATCATGTCCAAGAAGAATATTTATACTATGGGTTGGCTGATGTGGCTTTTGGCTGCAGTGTTTTACGGGCTAGACTATTTCCAACATACTGCGCCAAGCGTATTACTTAAACCTATATCACAAGGCTTGTCACTGAGTGTGGTGCATGTCGGTGATATTATGAGTATCTATTTTCCTATCTATGCTATTTCACAATTACCCGCAGGTTTTATCTTAGATAAATTTGGCACAAGAATGGTGCTTTCAATAGCTTGTCTTGTTGTTAGTGTCGGCTTAATTTTTATGGCTGTTAGTATTGGCGATTTAGAATTAATTATAGGCAGGGTATTAATCGCTATAGGGTCGGCCTTCGCATTTTTGGGTGCGTTAAAAGTTGCAGCTGACTGGTTGTCTAGTAAAGTTTTTCCAATTGCGGTTGGTCTAACAAATAGCATGGGCGTATTGGGTGGTATGTTTGGACAAGTATTGTTTAATGCGATGATACTACAGTTGGACTGGAGGGTAGCGCTTTGGTGTATTGCCATATTTGGCATAATATTATCAATTATTTTAGCTATTTTCCTAAGGAATAATGTATCTGTCGTATTGGCAACATCCCAAAATAGGGTAATGGTGTCTGATCTTAAGCTATTGAAATCAAAACAATTATGGTTTTTAGCTCTCTATGCGGGGATAATGGTAGGGACGGTCGTAAATGCATTTTCTGAATTATACGATGTGGTTTTTTTGGAATATGCCTATAATATTAAGTCTGAAGCTGCGGCAGCAATAAGTACCATGGTTTTTGTTGGGATCGCAGTTGGTGGTCCTTTACATAGTACGATTGCAAAACTATTCCATTCTAAAAAATTGTGGATGATAGTTGCTAACATCGCCACAATCACTATTTTTGGTTTAATTGCAATTTTCCATCGTTTTATTTCAATAGATGTGTTGTATGTTTTATATTTTTTATTAGGTTTTTTTGTTTCAAGTATGTTACTGGCTTTTGCAATAGGTAAAGAAATATTTCCAGAAAATGTTCATGGTATGACAATGGCGGTCATTAATATGGTAATTGGTGTGTCAGGGGCAATCTTTCAGCCATTGCTTGGCGTGTTATTTAATTATTTAAATGGAGGGCTAGAAGAAATTAAAAACCCAAACACATTTTCGCTAGGGTTTTTAATTTTATTTGTTCCGTTGGTAATGAGTCTTGTGTTTTGTCTAATGATTAAAAGAAAACCTAGTTGATTATACTGGATGGCTTTTTAGGAAGATTTTGGTATCTGTGTGTCTGTCGTTGTTGTGGGTGTTGGTGAGTTTGCTCCTGGTGCTGATTGTATGACAGGATGCTTCGGTAGTTTTTGTTCACTTAGCCATTGGTATACTTCTTGTGATAGTTTATCGGTTGCTTTATTTGCGGATATGACAAAGCCTTCTGGAGATACTTTAGAAGGTTCAGTGATATTGAAATTGTGCTTATTTACGATTTTTCCAGTAGTGATGTCAGTTAGTTGAGCAGACACATTTAACTGAACTTCTGGCTTAGTGGTATAGAGATTTAAGATAATAGTATTTAATGTCAGGTTAAGTCTGTATTGGGTATAGGTGATCACAACCGCGTCGGTAGTGGATTTAAAGGGACCTTTGTTGGATAGATCGAATAACACACTATTATTTATCATGAATGCAGGAGAGGTTGCCCATTGGCTATATGAATATGCGGTTATCTCATAATCACTTTCAGAATAATACATTGTGGGGGAATTGTATGGCGATGTTGAGATCATTGGTGCCAGGATTAACGAGGAATCAAATTTTGGCACAAATGTTGCGTTCGACTCTATTGATCTATCTGGCTTGATTTCATAAGTTTTAATTACAGTTGGTTTTACGGGATCAAGAATACAGCCACCTAATAGGCTTGTTGATAATATGATTGGTATGATTTTCTTAAGCATTCTTATTCTCCTGGACCTGGTTCTGGCGGAAGTTCACCCGTTACTAAGATGGATGGATTTCTATTAAGGGCATCTAAAAGTTGATTAAGTTTGGTTGTGGATTCATTTATGCCATTTATCGTTGTCGCAAGCTCAGGAATAATGACTTGATTTAGCCCTTGCAAGGTCTGAAATTGAACACTTTTTGCAATGAGAGCAACTTGTTCACCAACAATAGATACAGATTTTGCTGTGTCATTGATGTTCCCGACCATTTCATTAAATTGATCACTTGAATCAGATACATTCGCTAAAATTTTATTTAGATTGTCAAAACTTTGTTGGATATTTTTATCATTATTCGCAATTGTCTGTGTGATATTGGCAAAGTTGGTAATGATGTCATTGACCTTTTGTGAATTCTCATTGTTTACAATTTTTGCCACACTATTAGATATATCGCCAATATCTGTTGAGACTTTTTCAATCTGTTGAGTGATATTACTTAAAATGGATGGTTTTGTCACAATTTCCGTATATGGAGGGCTGGAGGTGGGCGTTAATAGCTGGATAGGAGGTCTTCTGTATTTTGTTTGAAGCCCAACGTAGGAAAGCCCAGTAATGCCTTGAGACATTAGTGTGGCATAAGTTGATGTGGTGATTGGTGTGCCTTCTTGGATTTGTAGTTCAACATCAACACTGCTAGGATTCTTTTTATTAATGTTGATGGCTGAAACTTTACCTACAGAAACCCCGTTGAACTTAACATCTGAATTGAGCTGTAAGCCATCAACCGATTCGTTAAATACAGCAAGGTAGGTATTATATTTGGTATCATCCAGACCAAATGCTAGCCAGATACCGATAACAATCATTGCGGTAAGTGAAAATATTACGAAGGCGCCGATAATGACATATTGTTTACTATTATTCATTGCTATTTTGCTCCGTAGATTGAGACTTGAAGTAATACTGTGCCGCTTTCCCTCGGGGTCCATTGAAGAAACCATATAAGCCTGGAAATTCTTCAATGTTCGCAGCATTTTGGACAGTGTCGTGAACTAAAACGCGTTTTTGACCTAGATAGATTATTTCATCTGCAATACTCCATATAGAGTCTAGGTCATGGGTAATCATGATAATGGTGATGTTGAGAAATTCTTTTAAACCTTTTATTAGTTTATCTAGCTCGTGAGCTCCTTCGGGATCTAATCCAGCAGATGGTTCATCTAAGAAGATAATTTCAGGATCAAGTGCAATTGTACGTGCTAGTGCCGTTCGTTTTAACATTCCCCCGCTTAGTTCTGCTGGATATTTGTTATGAGCAACTTCCGATAACCCTGCCATACTTAATTTTAATCTCGCTATTTCGGCAATGGTATTCTTGGAGTAATCCGTATATTCAAGCAGAGGAAACATGACGTTTTCTAAGCATGTTAGTCCCGAAAATAGAGCACCATGTTGGAACATCATGCCCATTTTGCTAGTAAAATGTTTGGCATTTTTGCATGGCCCATGCGAGTCACATATTTTATTACCCTTTAGGTATATTTCGCCTTCGGTGATTTCTTGTAGTAAAAGTATCTCTCTGACTAAAGTGGTTTTACCGCAGCCACTGTCACCAATTATGGTAATGATTCTGTTGCTTTGTATTTTTAGATCAAGGTTTTTGTGAACCCAGTCCTTGCCAAACCTTGTTCCAAGACCTTTGACTTCAATTAGTGGGGTGTTATTTTCTGACATCATCATATCCCCAGTGCGCTAAATAATATTGAGAACATGGCATCTGCCACTATAATAAAGAAAATACCATAAACAACACTTTTAGTTGTTTCTTCGCCAATGCTTGCAGCATTACCTTTAACCATTAATCCTCGATAACAGCCAACTGTTGATATGATAATGGCAAAGAATGGTGTTTTTACTAAACCAATAATATAGTTGTTTGGAGAAACAGCTCTTCCAAGTTCTTGCATGAATTCCGCATAGCTAATTCCTAGGAAAGCATTTGACATAACCATTCCTCCGAACATGCTGGCGATATCTGTTAATACTACCAGTAATGGTAGTGCAATGCATAAACCAATAATTCGCGGCATAACCAATCGGCTAATTGGGGAAATGCCAAAAGTTTGCAATGCATCTACTTCTTCTTGTGCTTTCATGGTGCCTATTTGAGCGGCGAAAGCAGAGCCAGATCGCCCCGCAACAATAATCGCAGTGATTAGAGGTGCAAATTCTCTAAGCAATGATATACCAAGTAGATCAACTACAAATATACTTGCACCATACTGCTGTAACTGCTGTCCCATTTGATAAGCCAAGACCACGCCAATTAAAAAGCACAGCAAACAACTAATGCCGATGGCTTGCATGCCAGCACTGCCGATTATTTCTACAATGGAGCCAAAATTTGAAAAAGATGGACGTTTTAACTTTTGACAAACATCAACAGCAATTAATCCAATAAAGTTGATCAGGTTTAAAAAATCTTTCATGTACTGAGTTGTATATTGACCAACCTGATACGCTCGAGAGAACGACTGATGTTTTTCTTCAACTTTTTTAACTTTAAATGTATTTTTAGCTTTTATAATGTCAATAACTTTTTGGTGGTGATCTTTAAATTTAACCTTGATGTCAATATTTTCTGGAAGCTTAGAATGCAACAGTCTATCAATGAAGAAAGCACCAGTAGTGTCAAGGTAGGTAATGCCTTCACCATCAATGATTACGCTTTCTTTTATATCGGGTAACTTGTTAAATATTGATTCACATATTGTTTGCCAGCACCATTTTCCCGCTAATACAATTGTACCGTCCTGATATTCAAGGCTAGCAATATCCTTATCGATATGTTTACAGGAGGTGTCCTTGTGCATATTAGTGCATGCTGCTGATTGGTATATAGTAAAAGTAGTGAATAAATCTAGTTATAGCAAGTACTTGGAGCATTTCTTAAAGGAGATACTCTTATAAATAATATTTTAGATATATTGCTTGAAACCATCATCGGAGAGCACGGCTGTGAAGGAGCAAAATGAATACGTTGCTATTCCATTAACAGAAAAGGGATCTTTTGCAATGAGTCCTTTAATTAAGTCAATACTGCCCTTGGCAATTATGATTCCACCGGTTCGAGGTGTTCTAGGTCCAGATGCAATGAAAACGCCTTTCTCGTAACCTTGTTTAAGAAAGTTGCGATGGGATTCGAGGTGTTGATCTACTACATCTAGTGGTTGTAGATAATTTAATGTAATAATGTGGATCATGTTTCTATCCTTGATTTAAAATGTGTGGTCTGTGGACGTCAAAAAAAAATCATCTAAGCTATAGTTATACTCTATTTTAATTTGATAGTGCTAGCACTGTATTGCAATTAACGCTTAATTATTTAATAGGATTTCCATGAAAGTTTTAGGTCAAAACATAAAAAAAGAACAGCTGCTTGCTGAGTCAGGAAAATTAGTTTCAATGATAAGAATGCGCCGACGTATTCTCTTTTGGATCGGTGGTGTGCTGGTTGGTTTGGTGTGTGTACTTTTTGCATTTCTATGTGACAATATGGATACGGAATTTGAGAGATTGGTTCGCCAATATCCGTATATGCCATTGGTAGTTACGCCTATCGGTTTTATGTTAATTGTCTATATTATGCGCACCATGTTTAAAGGTTCTGAGGGTAGCGGTATTCCTCAGGTAATGGCGGCTTTGCAAATTAAAAATCATCGCAAAAGAAGCGGTTTGGTTTCTATGAGGATCGCGCTTGGTAAGTTTATATTAACTTTTATGGGGTTTATGTGTGGCGCCTCAATTGGACGTGAAGGCCCTACAATCCAACTTAGTGCTTCAATTATGCATCAACTTGGCAGAATTGGTAGGTTTCATCGTGATGATGTCGAGAGGGGATTATTGCTTGCAGGGGGTGCAGCTGGTATAGCAGCAGCCTTTAATGCGCCGTTGGCTGGAATAGTGTTTGCGATTGAAGAGCTTGCGGGATCTTATGAGAAAGGCGTGAGTGGTACTATTATCACTACTGTTGTTTTAAGTGGGTTTGTCGCAATGGAGTTGTTAGGAAGTTATACCTATTTTGGCGCAAGTCACGCAACTTTAGATATTTTTGGAAACGGGTGGATTATTATTGGTGTGGCTGTGCTTTGTGGAGGCTTTTTAGGCGGTGCCTTTAGTGCTTTGTTGTTATCCATTTCAAAACTTATGGTGAATGTGGTACGGAAACACCCATTATGGGTTGCGGGTTTATTAGGTTTTGTGGTTGCTGTGATTGGTTTTGTTACACATGGGCAAACTTATGGTAGTGGTTATGAGGCAGCTAAAGTTTTGCTTAGTGGGTCTGGTGGTGAAATTACACCGTTTTATGGGTTTTTTAAAATGATTTCAACACTGTTAAGTTATTTAAGTGGCATTCCAGGTGGAATATTTGCACCATCACTGTCAGCAGGGGCTGGTCTTGGGGCTACAATTGCTCAGTTTTTTTCACCTGAACATATGTCGGCAATTATTTTGCTAACTACAGTTGCCTATTTTTCTGGTGTGGTACAGAGTCCGATAACGTGTTTTATTATTGTGTCAGAAATGACAGATACAGCAACTACAAGCATGTTATTACCTATTATGTTAACCTCATTGATGGCAACGGCTGTATCAAGAATTGTCTGTCGTGAGTCTATTTATCACGTATTATCTGCCCGATTTATTCAGATGTTGCAGGCAAAACCTACTTACTAGGGGAATTTGGTTGATCACCTAGACAAATCTTGGTCTACAGTTTAAAATTCGCTGCAGCATTAAAATAATATATTTAATTTTTAAAGAGGAATCCTATGCAAGTAACAGTTGAAAAAAAAGAAGGAATAATCTGCGATTTAGCCATTAAGGTTCCAGCAGAAAATATTGAGAAGGAAGTGCAAAAACGCTTGCAGAAAATTTCAAGAACTGCGCGTATTGATGGCTTTAGACCTGGTAAGGTTCCTCTTTCATTTTTAAAGAAACGTCACGGAAAACAGGTGCGTTCTGAAGTATTGGGTGATGTTATTCCTAGTAATTATATGAAAGCAATTGAGGATGAAAAGCTTAAAGCCGCAGGTGTTGATGTTGAGATTAAAGTGGATGAGCCTGGTAAGGACTTTGAATTTATTGCTCATGTTGAACTATTCCCTGAGCTAGAGGTTAAGGGTTTCGAAGAGATTGAGATTGAAAAGCCTGTATCTAAAATTGGAGAGGCAGAAGTTGAAAAAATGATCGAAAATTTGCGTAAGCAAATGGTAGTCTGGAATAAAATTGAAGATAGAGCAATTCAAAAAGATGATCGTGTTAAATTAGACTTTGAGGGTTCAATTGACGGTGAAAAATTTGAGGGTGGTTCGGCTACCGACCATTCGTTGGTCGTTGGTTCTGGACAAATGATCCCTGGTTTTGAAGATGGCATGATTGGTCTTAAGATTGGAGAAGAAAAGGTGATTGAAGTTGTTTTTCCAAAGGACTATCAAAAGAAAGACTTAGCTGAGAAAAAAGCTGAGTTTAAATTGAATGTTAAAGAAATTGAAGAGCCTGAATTACCTGAGTTGAATGAGGAATTAGTTAAGAAATTTGGCGTAGAGGGTGATTTAGACAGTTTTATTACTGAGATTAAAGCTAACATGGAGCGTGAGCTTAAAGCTGCTATCAATAAAAAATTGAAAGAGCAGGTTATTGATGGCTTGAAAAAACAAAATGAAGTTGAGGTTCCTAAAAGCCTGGTCAAACAAGAAATTCAACGCTCTAAGCAGAACTTTGTACAAAGAATGGGTGCTCAGGCGAAAGGGTTTGATGTGTCTCAGTTGCCAGATGATTTGTTTGAAAAGACCGCAAAGGATCGTGTTGCCGTTGGCTTGATTGTAAATGGTGTTATCGAATCTCAGAAGTTTGAAGCCTCCCAAGAAAAAATTGATGCTAAAATTGAAGAATATGCTTCAGTTTATGAAGACGCTAATGAAGTTAGAACTCATTTTAAGAATAATCCACAGGAACTAGAGAATCTGAAGTCTTCCATAATCGAAGAAGAAATGGTCGCTTGGGTTGTTGGTCGCGCAAAAGTGACTGAAAAAGAAACAGATTTCTTTGATTTGATCAAATCAGCTGTCAATCAACCTGGTATGCCTTTCTAAATTAGTCTAACTTAATAGCGTTGAAATATAATTTTTGGAGTATGAATGATAAGTAATACATTGGTTCCAATGGTGGTGGAGCAGACAGCACGTGGTGAGCGTTCTTATGACATCTATTCTCGTTTGCTGAAAGATAGGATCGTTTTTCTTGTTGGGGAGGTTAATGATCATTCGGCAAATCTTGTAATAGCTCAGTTGCTCTTTTTAGAGTCTGAAAATCCTGATAAAGATATACATTTTTATATAAACTCTCCAGGTGGTGCAGTTACTGCTGGTATGGCTATTTATGATACTATGAAGTTTATTAAACCAGATGTTAGCACTTTATGCATAGGCCAGGCGGCTAGTATGGGGGCTGTTTTATTGGCCTCTGGCGCTAAGGGTAAGCGTTATTGTTTGCCCCATTCTCAAGTTATGATTCATCAGCCTTTGGGTGGTTTTCAAGGCCAAGCGTCTGATATAGAGATACATGCAAAACATATATTTAAAATAAAAGAGCGTTTAAATCAGGTTTTGGCTGAGCAAACAGGGCAGAAGTTTGCAAAGGTGGTAAAAGATACTGATCGTGATAATTTCATGAGCGCAACCGAAGCTAAGGAATATGGCTTGGTTGATGCCTGTCTCTTATACACATCTCCGAGCCCACGAGACAGGCAGAAATC
>CAJXRW010000026.1 GCA_913060525.1 uncultured Gammaproteobacteria bacterium | reverse complement strand
TCTACACAGAGTAGATCGTCGGCAGCGTCAGATGTGTATAAGAGACAGTTAATATATTTATGAGATATACACTAGGTGAAGAAAGTAATTATTGGATTATTCATTGTTGCTCTGGTATTTATTTCTGGTTGTTCAACGACCAAACAAAATCAGACTAAACTGTATAATAATGTAAGCCTTATTAAAGCAATTGAAGTCGCAGAACCAGAAATTAAAGCTTATGATGTAAATTTAGCCCCATATAAACATTTTTTTGAAGAAAACTATTTCCCAATGGAGAGTGAAACCCCAACTGGATATATTATTTCTTCTACTGATGGGCAGAGTGTTGTCACCAATCTTGACAAGATATATGCAGCTAGCAGCACACCAAACAAAAATTCGTTTTCAAAAGGTACCTATTTAATCAGTAATATTGAAAAAACTATTTATGCTTCAGAAGAAAAAAAACAAATAGTAGGTAAACTCTTAAACCCAACGGGCGAAGCTGTTTGGATAAAAAATAATGGTGAATTAGCCATTCTAGAAATCACTAAAAACTTTGAACCAATCATGGCTGGCAGTCTCCTAATCCCAATGAATGAAGTTACCGCACCAATACCTGAATTTGCTTTTACAACTACCAGAGAAATAAATGGCAAGGTGATATATATATTAAATGGTCAATATACTGCGAGCGAATACTCTAGCATTATGCTTGATATTGGAACAAGTGATGGCGTTAAAAACGGTATGATAATATACGTTCACAAAGAGCCTAGCAAATACGATGACCCAAGAAATCCAGGTCGTGAAATAGACATTCCAGGCAGCCTTGTTGCGACCGCTGTTGTTTACAGAGTAAGCAACAAACTATCAATTGCACTCATTATTAACGATATAAATGCAGTACTTCAAGGTTATGATGTAAGTACAAATGAACGATAGTAATTTACAAGCTCTAATTGCTTTATTGAAGATCCCGAAATTTCGTAAACAAAACATTATTTCCCTATTAAGTAACAATGTTGACTTAATTGAGTTTATTGCGCACCCAGAAAAATATGCCGATTTAAGCAGTATTAATTTAGAACAAAAATCACAACTTAAAAATACTCAAAATAAATTAAACTCGATAGCTAAAGCAGAACTTGATTGGTTAAAAACATCTCCTTTAAACCATATAATTACTTATTGTGACAATACTTACCCAGAAAGCTTAAAAAATATTGCCAACCCTCCCCTGTTGTTATACCTCATAGGAGACCCGCGCGCTTTATCCCTAAAACAAATATCGATTGTAGGAACAAGATCACCCTCACAGTACGGTAAGCAAAATGCCAGAAGTTTTTCAATCACATTAACCCAACAAGGATATTGCATAACCAGCGGGGTAGCTTATGGTATTGACTCTATTGCACATGAGGCGGCACTTGAAGCTGGCGGGAAAACAATCGCCGTTATGGGTACTGGCATTAATTTAATTTATCCTTCACAAAATAAATCACTTGCCGAGAAGATAATACATAACGGTGCAATTATCAGCGAATTTCCTCTAAACACACCGCCAACAAAATATAATTTTCCTAAACGAAACCGTATCATTAGTGGTTTATCACTCGGCACACTCATTGTTGAATCATCAATTAAAAGCGGTACGTTAATTACCGCAAAACATGCCATTGATCAATCAAGAGAGGTCTTTGCAATCCCTGGAAACATCCATCACCCAGAATCCGCAGGCTGCCACTGGCTAATCCAGGAAGGCGCAAAATTGGTTACCTGTCCAGAAGATATAATTGTTGAACTACCTCAAGATGATCAGACTATCATCAGTCCAGAAGAAAACTCAAACCTGATTCAGAAAAGCCTTTCTGGACTGAGTGAAATGCAATCTAATATTCTTTCACTTATCAGCTATGAAATCACAGCATTGGATAGTATAATCGAGACAAGTGGTTTAGCAACCGATGAGGTTTCAATGATCTTATTTGAGCTAGAAATGGCTTCTATCATTGAAAGCATTCCAGGTGGATACAGGAAACTTTAACAATAAGGATTAGCTTGTCACACATGAACCCCGATATAATTGATGCCTTAATTGGTATGTTTAATGACTTCTCACAAAACGAACAAACTGAGTGTTTAATTACTTCATCTGATGCCATCCAAGAGATTTTATTGGAATCTGGCTTTAGTGCAAACGAAATAAGCCTGGCTGTTTCATGGCTAGAGGCATTTGCATTAGGGAACACCGACCAAGAATTCGTTAAACTACCAAGAATAAATAGTGTTAGAATCCTGAGCCCAGAAGAACACAAATACCTCTCACCAGAGGCAATTGGTTATTTAAAGAAAAAATATCAAAAAAATGCTCTCACAAATGAGCAACTGGAGTTTATTCTTGATCAGGTTAGCATAATTGGCAAGGATGGGCTTGATATTGAGATAATATCTTGGATATATCACATGACTCGTTTGAATTTCCAGGAAAATGAAAGAATCTCAGACAATGAAGCAAATGAAAAAGATCCTTTTAATTATTTACCAACGTATATAAATGAAAATTACTTACACTATATTCACTAGTCATATCACAATGACTTATTCCAACCCTAACAGCTTTTTTTTAATAGATGATACTGTAATGACGCTGAGTGAGTAGCATATAAATGGATATCGTTATTGCAGTAATCTGCCTAATTGCCTTAATTCTAATATCAGGTTTTTTTTCTGGATCTGAAACAGCCATGATGTCTCTAAATAGATATCGCATTCGACACTTGGCAAAAAGTGATCACATCATAGCTAAAAGAATTCAAAAATTTCTTAAACGCCCAGACAAACTTTTGGGTGTAATACTTATAGGGAATACTTTTGCTAACATTTTAGCTTCTGCCCTGGCAACGCTTATAGCTGGTACATTGTTCGGTGCGGTGGGGATTGCAATTGCAACAATTTCTTTAACCTTTATTGTACTCATTTTTTCTGAAATCATCCCTAAAAGAATTGCAGCAGTAAAGCCCGAACCATTGGCCTTTAAGGCATCATTCCCCTTACAAGTTATTTTATGGTTGCTTTATCCAGTAGTGTGGGCAGTTAACGTAATTGTAAATATTTTTTTAAAATTATTCCGCATACCCCACGCCGCTGGAATGACCGTCGAGCCGATGAACATTGAAGAGCTATATTCAGTCGTTGATCACTCATCACCAAAACTAACAAGTAAGCATAAAAACATGCTAATGGGTGTTTTAGAGCTTGAGAAAATCTCGATATCAGATGTCATGACGCCAAGACACCTTATAGAGTGCATCAATATCTCCGATGACCTTTCAGATATAATCCAAAAAACATTCTCAGCAAACCATTCTTCAATTATTGTGTTTGATGAAGATTTCGACACAATTATAGGCACGCTTCCTATTAAAAATGCCTATAAATACTTTTATGAAAATAAGTCTGTAACAAAAGCATCACTAAAATCATTGATCGAGGAACCCTATTTTATTCCCGATAGTGTTAGCCTTCAAACTCAACTTATCAACTTCCAAAATTCTACAAATAGACTCGCCCTAGTCGTTGATGAATATGGATCAATCGAAGGTGTATTAACTGTAGAAGATATACTGGAAGAAATTGTTGGGGAGTTTTCTGATACCTACAATACATCACAGAATATGAAAAAAATTTCACCTGGTAACTTTATAACACTGGGTCAAGTAACTATTCGAGAAATTAACAGACATCTACATTTAAACTTGCCAACTAATGGACCAAAAACAATTTCTGGTTTAATTATTGAAACATTACAAGCTATTCCTGATGGGCCTTGTTGTTTTCAACATGAAGGTTACATTATAGAAGTTGTCACTATTCATAATAATACGATTGCACAGGCTAAAATTATCCAGCTTTCAAACTCAGAAGATGATAAATTATCTGCTGAATTAAGCATTTAATTACCAACGCTCTATACTTAATATATTAAACCCTATATTTATCCAACATGAAAACACGCGCATATTTCTACATTGTTGTAATTATTATATGTATCATTGCTTATTTCTTTTATCGAGAAGAAGAAAAAAAGCCCAATCCATTTGCACAGCAATCGGAACTGATGGAAAAATCACAAAGCAGTAATATTCCAGTCACAAGCCAAAATGGGAACTCAAACAAACCAAACAATGAATGAAATTTATAAAAAGTTAAAAAATATCAACCCTGAAATTGAAATCTATCAAGTAGGTGGATGTGTTCGAGATGAAATTATCCAGCAGAAGCCGAAAGATATAGATTATGTTGTTACAGGCGCCAATCCTGATATTTTACTTAAAGCTGGATTAATACAAGTTGGCTCAGGCTTCCCTTGTTTTATAGATACAAAAACAAAACAAGAGTACGCACTAGCAAGAACGGAAAAAAAAATAGGAACAGGTTACCAAGGGTTTTCTTGCAACTTTGATTCAAATATTTCGTTACAACAAGATTTGGAACGTCGAGACCTAACAATAAATGCGATTGCTAAAGATAATCAAGGCAATTATATCGACCCATTTAATGGAATACATGATATAAAAGAAAAAATATTACGCCATACATCTCTTGCTTTTAAAGAAGATCCTCTAAGAGTATTGAGAGTAGCAAGATTTGCCGCAAGATATCACGACATCGGATTTACCATAGCATCTGAAACAATCGCTCTTATGCAAGAAATTAGCCTAAGCGGTGAATTAACTTCGTTAACGCCTGAACGTGTGTGGCAAGAAACAGAAAAAGCACTTGGTGAAGAGTCGCCTCACATTTTCTTTGAAGTGCTTAGAAAAACCAAAGCACTAGAGTATATATTCCCTGAATTAGAGCGATTATTTGGTATACCACAACCAGAAAAACATCATCCCGAAATTGATACTGGCATTCATACAATAATGGCTTTAAAAAGAGCAAGCGCTTTAACCCAGAATACTGAAATAAGATTTTCAGTATTAACACATGACCTAGGCAAGGGGGTTACTCCAAAAGAAATTCTGCCTAGCCATAGAGGTCATGAGAAAGCAGGCGTTCCTATAATTGCAAATATGTGCAAACGACTTAGAATTCCTAATAAATACAAAGAAATCGCCATAAAAATTTCTGAATTTCACTTACATTGTCATAAAGCTTTTGAATTAAAAGCTTCGACTATTTTAAAACTAATAATGAATATTGATGGTCTTAGAAAACCCGAGTTATTCGAAAAATTTTTGATTTCTTGCCAAGCTGATGCTCAAGGAAGAAAAGGGCTTGAAAATCAGCCGTACCCACAAGCAGATTATCTAAGACTCTGCCTTACCACTTTAAAAAAACTAAATATTACTGATATTATTCAAGATAAAAAATTAAAGCCCGCTGACATTCAGGCCGCCATAAACACAAGAAGAATCGACAGCATCAAGACGATAGATAAAACAAAATTTATATAAACAAATCGATATCAAAAGTTTTAGTTGCCCGCATATAGTTACTATTCACAATATTATGAACAATACCAACTTGAGATAAACTAACTGGTTCTTTTTGTACCAATACTGGCGCAAGAGATACCGATGATCCATGTACATTTTTCTGAAAATCTTTGGCTAACTTTTGTGATTTAGAGTCTATATGAACGGTTGTAGGCACTTTATATATATCAGCAAAAGAACTAACTTGTATTAACATTAAAGCTAAAAAAACAATAATGGCTTTCCGCATTTTTATATATCAGTTTCATAATTTTTGTACAGGATATATGCTTTAACTCATACAAAATACCGCACTAAATACCGTAAAATTAAATTAGATATACTTCACTTCTAAGATTTCATATTCAACAATTCCATTTGGAGTGGTAACCGTAACTACGTCTCCCTCTTCTTTACCAATCAACGCACGAGCAATTGGCGAAGAGATGGATATTTTACCCTTCTTGATATCAGCCTCATCAACGCCTACAATCTGATATTTAACCTCATCCTCAGTTTCAATATTTTCAAGTGTAATTGTAGAAGCAAAAACAACTTTGGGGCTTGGGGTAATTCTTGATATATCAACGATTGTTGCGTTTGATAGCTTGGACTCAATATCTTTAATCCTACCTTCAATAAACCCTTGTTGCTCTCTTGCTGCATGGTATTCAGCATTTTCCTTTAAATCACCATGAGCTCGCGCTTCTGCAATTGCGGCAATGACTTCTGGTCTTTTTTCTGATTTCAATATTTTTAATTCATCGCTTAATGCTTTGGCGCCATTCACAGTAATTGGCATTTTTTGCATAATCTTCCCCTAATTACCCAACTTATCATTTTCGTTATAATAGTCTTACAATATACTTAGATAACACTAAAAACTCAATTAGACAATTGTTGACAAGATGTAATCTTTGCATTATTTAAGGTAGAATTTCCATCATCATCCACCGCATCTCGAATCCTACCAGTCCGACTGATATATATACCTTGAACATCTGGCACACCACCAACCATTGAACAATACCTAAAAGTACCATTACTTGATGAAAAAAAGCCATTTGGCTCAAACTGAATATAGGTTTGTGAACCAAATCCACTATATGATAATACATCACCCTTTGCGCTTGGCATAACTTCAATTAAAGCATCATTCCCTTCAACTTTTTTATTAGAGTTCAGGTCAATGAACATGATTAATTCTTGACTCCAATCTTTAGTATCACATTCATCATGATTAATAGAAGGGCATATTGTTACGGTCTGTTTCTTATCAATCGCAATTTTTTGTGCCAAACCAATAAATGACTTTAATTGCTCCAGATATGCATCTGATTTTTTATGATTAATAAACGCTTGAAATCCAGATACAGACATCATCGTTATAATGCCTAAAATAGCAATATAAACTAACAACTCTATCAGCGTTAAGCCACTTTGTTTTTCCATATTGCTGATCTAAGGTTAATTAAAATATTTAGTGATCATTAAAGAATATAGCGACTTAAATCACGATCTTGAACCAAGCCATTTAACGCTTTACTAACAAATTGTTCATCAATTTCGTAAGTTTCATTTTCGTGATCAGAAGCCTCAAAAGAAATATCTTCAAGCAGTTTTTCTAAAACCGTCTGTAGCCTTCTTGCTCCAATATTTTCAACTTCTTCATTCACTTGCCAAGCAATTTCTGCAATTCTGCGGATTGCACTATCGGTAAAGCTTATGTCGACATTCTCAGTTTTTAATAAGGCAATATATTGCTTAACGATTGAAGCATCAGGCTCAACCAAAATTCTGACAAAGTCATCTACTGTTAATGATCTCAACTCAACCCTGATGGGCAAACGTCCTTGTAATTCTGGAATCATATCCGAAGGACTAGCAACGTGAAAAGCACCTGAAGCAATAAATAAGATATGATCGGTCTTAATTACTCCATATTTGGTTGTAACAGTAGATCCTTCAACCAACGGTAATAAATCTCTTTGAACACCTTCTCGAGAAACCTCACCACCAGAAGTTCCTGATTTCTTGCAAACCTTATCTATCTCATCAATAAAAACAATGCCATTTTGCTCTGCATTTTCAATTGCATTTAACTTAATGTCTTCTTCATTAACCAGCTTGCTTGCTTCTTCATCTTCTAGAATTTTTCGTGCTGCAGAAATTTTAATTTTACGTTTATGTTTTTTATCACTCGACATAGATGAAAACATACTTGAAAGCTGGCTTGTCATTTCTTCCATACCTGGAGGACCTAATATTTCCATCCCTTTAGGTGCAACAGCGACTTCAATTTCTATTTCTTTATCGTCAAGCTCACCTTTTCTTAATTTTTTACGAAAAACATTTCGTGTGGCAGAATCCGTGGACTGCGATCCATCATTATTAGCTGGTTCATTAGCAAAGCCAACTGTAGAGGTTGATGATGTACGCGCAGGCGTCACCAGCACATCTAAAATACGATTCTCAGCCGCTTCTTGCGCCCGTGTTTTTACTTTTTTCTTTTCTTGTTCACGATGCATTTTAATGGATATATCTGCCAAATCACGAATGATTGATTCAACGTCTTTACCAACATACCCTACTTCAGTAAATTTTGTTGCTTCAACTTTAACAAAAGGTGCGTTTGCCAGTTTGGCTAACCGACGTGCTATTTCAGTTTTACCAACGCCTGTAGGACCAATCATCAATATATTCTTTGGCGTGACCTCAGCTCGCATTTCGCTATCAAGCTGCATTCTGCGCCAACGATTACGCAATGCCAGTGCAACAGATTTTTTGGCATCAAACTGACCAATAATGTATCGGTCTAATTCAGAAACAATTTCTTTTGGTGTCATTTGGGACATGAGACTTCCTTAGTTTTTGATTTCTTCAATAGTAAAATTATGATTTGTATAAATACAAATATCTGCTGCAATGGTAAGGCTTTTTTCAACTATATTCCGTGCATCAAAATCTGTATTTTGTGCCAGCGCAACCGCTGCAGAACGTGCATAAGCAGAACCTGAACCAATAGATAAAATACCATTCTCATCTGCACCCATCACATCACCTACACCTGAAATGATTAATGAGGTTTTAGCATCTGCGACAATGATCATAGCCTCTAACTGTCTTAACATTTTATCGGTACGCCACTCGCGACACATTTCTACAGCAGCTCTTTCCAATTGGCCTTGATACATTTCCAGTTTAGATTCAAATTTTTCAAACAAGGTAAATGCGTCTGCGGTGGCTCCAGCAAAACCTGCAATAACCTTATCCTTACATAAACGTCTAACTTTAACGATATTATCTTTAGCAACCATATTTCCCATTGTTGCCTGACCATCACCACCAATTACGACCGTATCACCCTTACGAACACATAGGATCGTAGTACCCATCATTTTTTGCATTTATGCACCTGTAAAAAAATTATAATTGAAGTTTAATATTGGGCAATTAATTTGTAATACAAGAGCTATCAAAGAATAAATTAAATTTTTGTTGTATGAAATTTATTAGCCACCTGCCAATAAAAGCATAAAAATTTTATCACGATAATAGCTTTTGCTTGTAAATTAGACAAAGAATCAATCTTGTTTATCAGGCGGGATATTAAGCGCCATCAAACTATTATTCAACACTTCAGCCACGACAGGCGCTGCGACAGAACCACCACCGTAATTTTCACCTTTTGGGTCATCTATTACGGCAACAACAACTAATTTAGGGTTAGAGATTGGCGCAATTCCGACAAAGACACCCATATATGCATCAGTCGCATAACCACCTGCAATAGCCTTACGAACCGTACCCGTTTTACCACCAACATGATACTTTTCTAACTTAGCCTTCTGTCCAGTTCCTCCCTTGCCTTCAACAACATTATTTAACATCATTAAAGTATCATTTGCTATTTGAGGGCTAATGACCTGGTAACCCACAACTTCTTCATCAGAATTCAATTTAATTAACGATGGTTGTAATAACCTGCCATTATTTGCAATCGCTCCATATGCCCTTGCAAGCTGAAGCGCAGTTGCATTCATGCCATAACCAAATGATAAAGTTGCCAGTGGAAATTCACCCCATTTTCTTGGTGTAGGCACATATCCTGTTCTCTCACCAGGAAATTTAACATCTGTTTTCGAACCAAAACCAAAGGTTAATAAAGTATCGGGTAACATTTCAGGTGGAAGAGATAATACAATTTTTGAAATACCAACATTACTCGATTTAAGCAAAACATCTCTGAGCGTTAAATCACCATAATTCCGGAAATCACGGATTGTTTTACGACCAACTCGATAATACCCAGGCGAGGTACTGACAACACTTTCTGGCGTATACTCTCCAGATGTTTGCCCCACAATTGCTGCGAAAGTTTTAATCGTTGAACCAGGTTCGAAAACATCAGTGACCACTCTATTTCTTCTAGCCTCAGGCACGGCTGTTTTCATGTTATTGGGGTTATATGATGGCTGATTAACCATTGCTAATACTTCACCTGTGCGAACATCCAATACCACCACGCTTCCAGCTTCAGCAATATTTTCTTTCACCGCATCTTTTAATGCTTTATAAGCAATAAATTGGATGCGTCGATCGATACTCAATGCTATATCGTGCCCTTTTACTGATTCCTTAGTTTCATCAATTTCTTTTACCAGGTTTCGCTTTACGTCATACCAAACAATTTCCTCACCTGATTGACCATCAAGCCACTTATCATATATTAACTCAATACCTTCTTGACCAGTCGAATCAACATTTGTAAAACCAATCACATGCGCCAATACTTCACCATCGGGATAGTAACGCTTATATTCTCTTTGTAAATTAACACCAGGCACATCCATATTTTCGATTCGACTTGCAACAAACGGATCAACCTGTCTTTTTAAATATACAAATCCACTTCTCCCTAGTCTTTCTTTAACACGCTGCACAATTTTTTGTTTTGACTCATCGGATAGACCCAACATATCAAGCACTGAGAAAAATTCTTTATTTAAGGTAACAAATCGTGGGTTTACCCATATTGCATCGACGGGCGTGCTAACTGCAACGGGATAACCATTCCGATCGACAATGGTTCCTCGGTATGCATGTTTGTTGATAGTCCGCTCAATTCGCGAGTCACCCTGCATATCAAGAAAAGTATATTCAACCGTTTGCATGTAAACCAATTTAAATATAATCCCACCAGCACATAAAAGCAGTACCGCAACGATAAATAATAAACGCCAGGAACGCGATGGCTTATCAGATTCTGGAGATGCATTCTCATTATTGAATTTCTTTAAATCTTTTTTCTTCATATAATCACACAACTAGGACAAGATTATCCTCTGTTACTCCTCAACCTGATATGCCTTTATTACTTGCACTTCTTTTGGGATTGGTTGAATCATTTCCAACTGATCTGTTGCTTTTTCTTCAACAAGAATTGGAGAAGCCAGGGTACTATACTCCAATAAAATTTGAGTCCACTCAACTTGCAACTCGTTTTGCTGTTGAGAAAGTTTTTGCATCTCTATGGTTAAATTACGATTTTCAAGCTTGGTTGATAACACCATTAAACAGGTAATCACCAACAAAATAAAAAGCAAAAAAATGGTAATAGATTTTAGATTTAGAAAACTATATTTGAGAGACTCTATTAATTTATCTCTAACTTCTGCTCGATTAATTTCGCTCAAAGCTTTTCCACTGCTCTTAAAATTGCACTACGGGAGCGGACATTTTCTGATAATTCAGAGCCATCCGCCTTCAACATCTTAACGACCCATTTCATTTTCTTAGGCACATCTTCTAGTATAGGCAATCCTCTGGGAACTTGCAGGTCTGAATCAGTTTTCCCATTTACCATCTTAGTCATATATTTTTTCACAATACGATCTTCTAATGAATGGAATGAAATAACAACAAGCTTACCAGAAGCTTTCAATATGTTTTCGGCATCTGCAATTGTTTTTTCGACCTCACCCAACTCATCGTTTACATATATTCTGAGCGCCTGAAAACACCTGGTTGCTGGATGTTTTTTTTCTTTAGTATGGATAACCCGCTTAATTAAATTCGCCAACTCTAATGTTGTATTAAACTCAATGCCTTTTGCAATATCAGCCTTAATATAGGCAGCAATCTTTTTAGAAAACCGTTCTTCACCATAGACCTTAAATATATTCGCCAACTCAGATTCTGATAATAGCTTTAGCGCTTCTGATGCGGGTATCCCTGATGTGGTATCCATGCGCATATCCAATGGACCATCTTGCATAAAACTAAAACCACGTTCAGCTTGATCTAACTGCGGGGAAGAAACACCCAGATCTAATAATATACCATCCACATTACCTAACAGCCCATTAGCTAGACAAAACTGATACATATTGGAAAAAGGTTTATGAACAATACGAACTCTTGAGTCATTTCCAAATTTTTCTTTTGCGTAGTTTATTGCCTGAGGATCTTTATCAAAAACAATCAATTGACCTTGGTCAGTCAGTTTTTCCAGGATTTTTGATGTGTGACCACCTCTCCCGAAAGTACCATCAATATATAGCCCATTTGGTTTTATATCTAAGGCAGTAACCGACTCATCAAGTAATACAGAATAGTGCATTTAAAATCATTATTTTAGAAAGTGATGTGCTATATTCTAGTTGAAATTATGCCAGCTTATTTTAATTGATTAACTTCTTTTATGAATTTTGTGATAATTTTAATCGCTTGATTAATATCATCGACATTTTCTTCAATGATTGACGTAAAATAACTACCAACAATTGCACCTTCTGCACCTGCATCCCACACTGCTTTCGCATGTTCTGGTTTACTAATACCAAAACCCACAATGATCGGTTTATTAGATAGCGTTTTAACATGCTTTACGCGCAGCAAAGTCTCTGGGGCAATCTCTTTTTTAGCGCCAGTTACACCATAGCCACTTAGCACATAAGTATACGCATTTGAATGTTTAAACATTCTTTTTGCACGATCATCCGAAGTATTTGGCGCGATCATCTGCACCGCACCAATTTTATATTTGTTCAATAATGCAATATTTTCATTTGCTTCTTCTATCGGCAGGTCAGCGCTAACAATCCCATCAACCTCAGCTTCTGCTAATCGTTTATACCCTTGCTCACCTTGACTAAACATCAGGTTGTAATATAGGAGCAACCCTATTGGAATATCAGGAAATTCTTTTCTTAACTTCTTAAGAAAATTAATGCAGGCATCAAAAGACGCACCCGCTTCCAACGCTCTTTCCATTGAACGTTGATTCGTTGGACCATCAGCAATAGGATCAGAAAAAGGGAAACCAAGCTCAATTGCATCTGCACCAGCTTTTATTGCTTCACTGACAATTTTATAA
>CAJXRW010000025.1 GCA_913060525.1 uncultured Gammaproteobacteria bacterium | reverse complement strand
CGAGATTTCTGCCTGTCTCGTGGGCTCGGAGATGTGTATAAGAGACAGATGTTAAACCTGAACTTAAGTTTTCTGCGCCTGTACTACTCAATACATTTAAATCATATCCACCATCAGAGTTTGCGAGCAATGTCGGTGTAGATAAAATACCAGAATTAAATTGTATGCCACTCGACACATAAGAACCACCATCATAGTCAACATAATCACCCGATGAGAACACACCATCATTATTCAGGTCAAATGCACTTGGCTCTGGTCTGGCACCATTAATTGCATTTAAACTCATCAACCAACCACCACCGCCACCATCACAGATGTTATCACTTGCTGGTACCATCGTTGTAAAAGTTATTCTTCCACTTCTAACAACAGGATCAAACACCACTCTTTCACCATGATTATTGCCACTATTTTTAATAATCAAATCTAAATACCATCCCCTATCAGTAGACCAATCAATCGCATTTGCGGTTGTTACCCTACCCCCAACTGTTTCAGAAAATGCTGGCTCTGAAAGTATTTCTTGCTCCAGCAAGTCACCCTTAACGGGTACTGATTGAAACACACCAGCTACCCTTTTATCCCATATAGAATAAAATGTCTGAGTCGTTTGACCACTGGAAGAGTTATCATCTATTTCAATAAACTTGCCTGTTCCAAAAGCTACTAAGAAACCAGCATCTAAACCATTTGGATGTGCAGAAACAACGGGAGTGGAAGTAATAGGCTGATTAACGCCCGCATCGAATACCAAACTACCACTCCAATTACCAGGAGAATTGCTTGTCAAATCAAAACGCCACAGTTTACCTTTAACATCACCGCCATATACATAATCAGCAGTATAATCTCCGTCCACATCCACAACCGTGATACCGCTTAGTCCAGCCGCATCCCCTGCTGCGAGGTACTCTGAACCAACTGGAATTTTCACATAATCAACGCCCTCATCCCAAGTACCATCGAAACTATTATTCAAGAACAAAATAAACAAATATGACTTACCTGTTGCACTTGCATAGCCATCCGTTGTGGTATTGTTATAGCCGTTACCAAATAATACTGCCCACTTACCATTCGCCAATCTGGCAATTTGTGGCTGACTAAATGTGGCACCAAGCTCATTGTCTTGCACATCACTAAATTCCCATTTAACAATGTTGGCAGCATTCGCCTCACTAAAATTAGCGGGATTAGTAATATCCAACAAATAAACAGATTGACCACCTGCTCGCAACCCCCCAGCTAATACCGTATGCCAGGCGCCATCATAATACACATCACCCTCAGTGGGTGAACCATCGACATAATATTTATGTGAATAGTTTGTTGAACTCAGGCTGTATAAATCCTCATAAATATGGCGTGAGCCTGGCACATAAGCCAATAACTCTTCGCCATCACTAGCGTCAAACCCATGCAACATCCCATCGTTACCGCCAACATAAAGCATATTTGCTCTAGATGAATAGGTAGACTTAAACAAAGTATAACTCGCTCCCTCAAGATCAGCAGGATAAAACCTGCTTGGCGCAGAGACAAAAATGGGTCTTGAATTAACAAAATCACCTAATCTGCCTTCTCTACTCCTAAAAACACCACTCGTGTTTGCTGCATTTAATTCATCATTATCAGAGCCTCTTATAAAATTAACTAATTTTTGACCATAAGCGTCACTACTATAAATTGTATTGTTATAGCCCAGCAAGTCAGACACCTGACCTGAAGTTAATTCTGTTGAAGTTGGATTGGTGTAATCTGAAGGCCATCTAAACGGAATACCACCATCAGCATAAGTCATAACAACCCTTGAACCATAAGTGATATTAGCAGGGTTAAAACCAGGCACATCACAGTCATCAGAAAAATAACATGCGGCATCCCATATCGGTGACTGAACAACGTCATTTAAAATTTCAGAAGCTTTTAAATGACCTTCCCAACCCAAGCTTTGGTATTCGGTTTGATATACAACCGCCCCATTTTGTAATGTTGAAGAACCAGTTGCGACCGATGCAAATGAACCCACTCTGGCTTGAATATTATCAAAAGCATTTTCCAAGTTGCTTTTCAACAAATCAGGTGACTTAGCCGAGCTATATAACCCTTTACTGTTAAAAGCACCATGCCACATGTCATCCGCTTTATATATACCTGAACTGGGATTACCACCCCAAGTACTACTGCGACCCAGAATCGGATCAGGCCAACCATCGCCATCGGTATCTTCCAACGCACCTTCCAAACCAAAAGCCGCCATAATTGTCACCATATGCTGTTGCGTCTGTGTATCAAATTCATTAATTGGTACGTCATCTTCTAAATCACTCAAGTCAGTTTGATAATAATAATCTGCTACATCGGCAAGCGTGTTACTGTATGCGTCACCATCCGAATTACCAATATCAGGGCTACCCCCACTCCACTCACCATCAGACATTAGAATGGTATAGTTTTGCTGGCAACTGTATATGATTGGATCTGCTTTACCAGACAGACTACCAGAATAATACCTACCAACTGTTTTTAATCCTATTCTTAACGGTGTCCCTAACGCCTCCCAGCTATAATCATACATGTCCTGCATAAGCGCGTTATTATGCACTGAAAAGGTATCTTGCCCGCCTGAAGGAACTTCCACAAAAACATCATTATCACCCGAACCATTGTTATTAATAAGCGTCAAACCAAAACGCATGTCATCTTCACTACTTACTAAACTACCTATGGTATATTTGGCAGCAAATGAGCGTTTACGATGATATTGATACCAGTTGGCAAAATTCTGAACTGCTTCTGGTATAGTTCGACAATTTACCCCTCCAGTACTTGCGATATCCAAATCACCGTTATGAATACTTTCAACCAATAACTGAGAACCCAATATATTGTAACAAGCAAGCGTATTGGTTAAGGTAGCAAGCACTGTTTTTGTTTCATCCAGGGAATTAGCTCCAGGTGAGCCGTAGACACTTTCGGTAATGACAATCTGAGTCGTACTATCAAACTCTATGTTGTAATGCTCGTCCCATAAATCTACATAGCCATTAGCGCCTACCGTATAATCAGTAATATTGGGGCGTGTATCTGCAAATCCTGCCGTATCAAACCACACTTCGTATGATTGACCTGCTAGATTTCGTGTTTGACTATAACCAGATTGTCCAGACCTAGGGTTACTTCTAGCGGCTGAAAAAGAAGCATCGACACAATCAACGCCATCAGAACATTCACCAAACCAGGGCAAGTAGTCTGTATCAGGATTGTAAAACATAAAGTTCAAATCAGAACTTCTATGCCGCCACTCTTCAGTATTGGAACCGCTACACTCAAAGGTATAACCATTGGTATTTGAACAATCACTGTAGATATTACCCGTATTACTATAAACGTAAGACATTAAATCCGAGCTATCCGTCGCATTTTCAATATACATACGCCCATTGGTTACTTTTTCATTACAATCAGTAGAGGTACTTCCATCGTGTGAATTATGTTCATAGGGATCATAATCACACGCCGCCCAATGCACCCCGGTCATAATTTCCCAATCCATTGAGCCTGAGTCATCCACTAAAAACATTACATTTGGATAATTAAACCCTGAAAGCGTTAAAGGTTGCTGCGCTAAATTCAACGCTTCACAATTTAACGACAATATAAATAAAAAACCAAAAATGCTCTTTACAGATGACAACGCTCGTTTTAGTAAAAGTAAAGACATAACATCACCTAATACCTTTTCGCATAAGTTGACTCTAATACAACCCTGGTCACGCCATCTTCAGCCATGCCCTCTGCCACAACACGGTAGATATTAGAACCAACTCTGGATGCACCAGATTCAAAACTTAGCCCATCACGGACAAATACAACTTCCTGTACGACATAATGCCCGTTACCTGCATGCACAAACCCAGAGTCTTTACTATTTTGTAACCACCAATCATGACTCATAAAATTATCAAAAACCAACTCTTGACTATCACTTGACCAAATGTTATTTGCATCACAAGAAGAGTCACTGGGATCGCAATCAGCGCCTTCAGTGTAAGTTGTTTGATTTTGAACCCATTCCTCACCTGCGGATAGCGCAGTCTCTGAAGCATAAAAAGCTTTATGATTGTTGCTTTCATTTCTGGAAAGCACTCCACCTGTACGTAAACCGCCAACCAAAGATACAGCAACAATTGAGATAATTGCCAACAAAAGCAATGACCCAATTAATACATAGCCTCGATCTTTGATTTTATTCATTCTGTCCTCGCATTTCTCAATGCCACTGTTGTACTAAACTCTTGCTCCTCTATTACGCCTGCACCTTCATTAATAAGTATATCAAATGTAAACCTCAATGAGACAACTCTGTCAAAATTTAAGCCAACGTAATCTGCTGCAACATATCGATTAGCGGAACCATCTGCCGTTAAATCTTCACCATACAAAACCACAAAGCCATTAATTCCGTTCACAATTTCAACATCGTTACAAAATAATCCATATTCATATTCCCCTGAAGAAGCCTGAACTGTAACCGTATTCACACTATTTGAACTTGCAGGCACCAATATATCTGCACAATCTCTAATATCCATCCCTGTATTTGGCGCTTGAAAACGATAAATCAACGCATCTGACGTCACACCAGAAGCTACCGCATTTCCTGTTGTACCTTCGATAATATTCCCACCAAAATTAATCGTACTTAAATCGACAACTGTGCCCGTTGAAGAAACTGGCTGTGCATAGCCAGCTAACGCAACTTTATTTTTCACAAAATCTAATAATATTCGCTTTTTATCTTGCTCCTCAATCGCATGGCTTTTTATGTATTTTTCTTTTAATTGTGTTTGCTGATAAATTGTTCCTCCCGCAAAAAACAGCAATACGCTAACAAGCATACCCACCATGACACCAACAAGTGAAAAACCTGACTGCTGGCTCATTACTGTATCCCCTCAATATTTTCAACAGCAACGGTATATCGCCTAGTAACAGTTGACCCATCTTCCAATTTTTCATCCCACCAAATTTTAACCACCATGGGAACACCATCAGCTTCTACACCACACCCTGAAGCAACATTACTTGTGCCATCATTGGGGGAACTATCAAAGCATAACGCACTTTGCGCCCCAGGCAGACCTTCTGTTAAAGATGCCTTCCATTGAACAATATCTGTAATTGCCATTTGGACATCAGTACAACCTGCTGCTGAACAAGCTGCATTCTCACTTAAACCACCTGAATTAAAGTTACTGACATATTGATTACCAGAGGCATTAATGACAGCCGCTTTATTTGCCTCAATACGCTCAAGCAAATCACTCGCCAACAAACTCGCAGTTTGACGATGAATAGACTCTTGAGATGAACTCAGCCCCTTGGTTTGTAATAACAACACCCCAAGCAAACCTATTGATAATACAATCAATGCGATCATTGCTTCAATAAGCGAGACACCCTGCTGTAAACAGCGCCTATTCACAGGCTTGCTCAGTAACATTCACGACGCCTAATGCACTAATCGCTATGGCATAAGAATTTCTAGAACAACCATCTGGATTAACAACCATTGTCAAACCAGACGCCATCACACCACGACTATTAAAACTCATTGAACTAAAACCCGCTGTTACATTGAGCGCATCATCAATATTTGAATGCTGGATTAACGTTGCATTTGCACCCGAAACAACTATAGAGCTGCCAAAATAGACAATGAACCCATTTTTCCAATCTGCTGCATCACCACAAGCAACACCATTGGGATCTTTTGAACACACTGTCACATTCGCCCCTCTTCTAATCGCCTCACTTTTTGCCAACTTGACTGAAGATTTAACTGTATCGATAAAAGCATTTAAATCAGCATTTGCGAATAATGATTGCATAGAAGGAATAGCCACGGCTGCCAAAATAGCGATGATGATCACAATAATCATCACCTCTATCATTGACATGCCCTGTTGAAAATATTTTATGCCTTTCATGACTCACGCTCCCACATAATAATAAGTATAGAGAATTTATTTAAAAATCAGAAATATCAATATATTTTGACAGCCCTGGAGAAAGTCCCTGAAAGCCAATATAGTTTAACTAAAACGTATACACCCTGACTTAATCATTACTGTGAAAAATCCACGTTTAGCACTAAAAAAAGAAAGGTGGTTGATTTGTTATAAATTCTAAACCGATTATTTTTTATAATTAGACTACCTTTCTGTTTATGAAATCCATAATCAACTAAACTTAAAACCATTCATATTTTTCTAAATTTATTCATGTCTGTACAAAGTGAAACGACGCTTGAAAATGAATTGATTGATCAACTGGCTTCAATGGGCTACCAGTTTTTAAAACTACCTGATGAAAATGCTTTATTTGAAAATTTAAAAACACAGTTAGAAAAACATAATGCCATTCAGTTAAATGAAAAAGATTTTAAACTCAGTGATGAAGAGTTCAAGCTTATCCGCATTCATTTAAGCGGTGGAAATATTTTCCAAAAGGCACAAAGATTAAGAGATAAATACGCCTTAAAGCGTGATGATAAAGTTCGTTATTTAGAGTTTTTCAATACTAAAGAATGGTGTAAAAACCTGTATCAAGTTAGTAACCAAATTGCTGTCAGTGGTAAGCGTGATAATCGCTATGATGTCACCCTTTTGGTTAATGGTATTCCATTGGTGCAAATTGAATTAAAACGCCGTGGCATTGAACTTAAAAAAGCCTATAACCAAATTCGTCGTTATCAGCACGAATCCTATAAAGACTTATTTAACTATGTGCAGTTGTTTGTGATTAGTAACGGTGAAAACACCCGCTATTTTTCCAACAATAAAGAACAAAACTTTAACCTGACTTTTTATTGGGCAGATAAACAAAATAATTTAATTACACGTTTAGATAAATTCACCGAGTACTTTTTAGAAAAATGCTTTGTTTCTAAAATCATTGCCCGTTATATCGTCTTAAACCAAACCTTAAAATGCTTAATGGTATTGCGACCTTACCAATACCACGCGGTTGAAGAGATTATCCGCAAGGTAAACCACTGTAATCAAGGCGGTTATATTTGGCATACCACGGGCAGCGGTAAAACCTTAACCTCATTTAAAGCAAGCCAGCTATTACAAGAAAATGAAAAGGTTGAAAAAGTCTTATTCATTATTGACCGTAAAGATTTAGACTCACAAACCACGGATGAATTTGAAGCGTTTGAAAAAGGCTGTGTGTCTTCAAGCTCCAGCACCAAAGTGTTAATTAAAAACCTGAATGATCCTAAAAAGAAATTGATTATTACCACCATTCAAAAACTCAATCATGCAGTATTAGGTGAAGCCAAACAAATAGCTCATTTACGGGATAAACGTATCGTATGTATTTTTGATGAATGCCACCGTTCACAGTTTGGCGATATGCATAAACGCATTAAAGACTTTTTTAACGACACCCAAATGTTTGGTTTCACAGGCACGCCCATTTTCGATGATAACGCCAATAAATTCCGCACAACTAAAGATTTATTTGGGGACTGCCTGCACCGTTACACCATTAAAAATGCCATTTCCGATGGTAATGTATTAGGCTTTTCGGTGGAGTATCTTGGGCGTTATCAAAACAAATGTTCACTTGATATTGATGTTGAAGATATCGATACCAAGGAAATATTAGAAAGCCCCAAACGTATCGAAAAAATTACCGATTACATTATTGAGCATCATGCCGCTAAAACCAAAAATAAAATGTATACGGCAATGCTAGCCGCTCCAAATATTGATACGGCATTACGTTATTATGACTTTTTCAATCAAAAGGAACACGATTTAAAAGTAGCGACCATTTTTACTTGGGCGCCAAATGAAGAAGAAAAAGCCAGCAAAGAACATTCACGTGATGCCCTAGAGCGCATTATGTTGGACTACAACCAACTCTTTCCTGTTAAACAAAACTTTACCACTGATAACTTTGACGGCTATTACAAAGACATTGCCAAACGGGTTAAACGCAAAGAAATTGATATTCTGATTGTGGTCAATATGTTTTTAACAGGCTTTGATAGCAAAACCTTAAATACCTTATATGTTGATAAAAACCTAAATTACCATGGTTTAATTCAAGCCTTTTCACGCACCAACCGTATTCATAGCGAACAAAAGCCATTTGGTAATATTGTCTGTTTCCGTAATTTAAAAACAAAAACAGATGAAGCCATTAAGCTGTTTTCCAATGAAGAAGCCAATGAAAATGTATTAATGGACGATTATGAAACCTATGTGGAAAAGTTTAATTTAATCGCTGAAGATATGCTTTCCACTTGCCCGACACCTGATGCCGTTAATCTATTGGTAAGCGAGCAAGAAAAAGCCAACTACGTGCAACAGTTTAGAGAATTGATGCGTGTCATGGCACGCTTAACCGTATTTGATGGCTTTAGTTGGCAGGACTTAAAAATCACCGAACAAGGTTATGAGAATTACAAAACCAAGTATGTTGATATTTATCAAGACTCAAAAGAAACCAAAGAAAAAATATCCGTTTTGGATGACATTGATTTTGAATTGGAATTATTACGTGTCGATAAAATTAATGTCGATTATATTTTGAACCTGTTACATGATCTGGATGTTGATAGCCCAACCTTTGAAGCGGATAAGCTATTTGTGTTAAAACAACTAGACAGCTCGCCAACCTTTAAAAGTAAGCGTGAGTTAATTGATGAGTTCATTGAAAAGAATTTACCTTTTGTGAAAGATAAAGGTGAAATACCTGATGAACTGGACAACTTCTTTATTGAAAAACGCTTACAAGCGATTGATGACTTAGCCAAAGATGAAAACGTATCTGCACAAGCATTATTAGATACGCTTAAAAAATATGAATGGTCTGAAAAGGTGGATACCGATTTATTAAAAACATCGTATCAAGACCAGAAATTAAAATTTGCGGAAAAGCGCACCAAGTTTAAACGCTTGCATGATAAATTCGTGAGCATACTCGATAAGTTTAATTTACATTGGGGTGATTAATCTCTTTAAAATTACGAATAGGAAAAAACATGTCAGAAGAACAACTCAAACTATTTCGACAACTATGGGCAATTGCCAATGAACTACGTGGCAAAATGGATGCCAGTGAATTTAAAAACTATATGCTCGGCTTTATTTTCTATAAGTTTCTATCTGAAAAAATAGAAAGCTTTATTAACAAAGAACTATTACAACACGACAATATCACCTTTGTAGAAGCCTATGGCAAAGATGATTATGAGGGTTTAGATGAAGATTGTATTAAAGATCTTGGTTATTTTTTAGCGCCGCAATTTTTATTTAACACCTTATACCAAAAAGCGGAAAAGAAAGAATTTATTTTACAAGATATCCAAGAAGGCTTTAAAAATATTGAGCAATCTACTTTAGGTCATGTCAGTGAAGAAGACTTTATTGGCTTATTTGATGATGTGGATTTACAGTCATCCAAACTCGGCAAAACCGAGAACGAAAAGAACAAACTGATATCGGATATTATTAAGCACTTAAATAAAGTAACCTTCCAGCTTGATGATGCCAATATTGATGTTTTAGGTGATGCCTACGAATATTTAATTGGTGAATTTGCTTCTACCGCAGGCAAAAAAGCAGGCGAGTTTTACACCCCACAACAGGTATCTGGCATATTAGCCAAGCTAGTGACATTAGACCGCAACAATATTAAAAATGCTTATGATCCAACCTGTGGGTCAGGCTCGTTATTATTGCGTATTTCTAAAGAAGCCAAAGTGGGTCACTTTACAGGGCAAGAGTTAAACCATTCCTCTTATAATCTGGCACGTATGAATATGATTCTGCATGGCGTCAAATATTCCAATTTTGATATTGTGCAAGGGAACACCCTGGATAATCCGCAGCATTTAGAACATCGTTATGATGCCATTGTCGCTAATCCACCTTTTTCATCACAATGGAATGGCGAGAATAAACTGGATGATGAGCGTTTTAGTGCCTACGGTAAACTAGCACCCAAAACCAAAGCAGATTTTGCCTTTTTACAACACATGGTTTATCAGTTAGATGAAAATGGCACCATGGCGATTATCTTACCGCATGGCGTGTTATTCCGTGGTGCGGCTGAGGGCACTATTCGCCAATATTTAATTGAAGAACTCAATTATTTAGATGCCGTTATTGGGCTACCTGCTAATGTGTTTTATGGCACATCCATACCAACCTGTATTTTAGTATTAAAAAAATGTCGCATACATTCAGATAACATTTGTTTTATTGATGCCTCTAATGAGTTTGAAAAGCGTAAAACACAAAACTACTTAACCAATGTTCATATCGAAAAGATTATTTCGGCCTATCAAAACCGTGAGGATATAGACAAATATTGTCATATCGCCTCAATGGATGAAATTAAAGAAAATGACTACAACCTCAATATTCCCAGATATGTTGATACCTTTGAAGAAGAAGAACCGATTGATTTAACGGCTATCACTGAAAACCTGAAAAATATTGAAACGGATATGAAAGACGTAGATGCAGAAATTGAAAAGTATTGCCAAGAATTAGGCATTCAAGCACCGATATTTACACCACCCTCGTCATTCCCGCACAGGCGGGAATCTTCTTAAATGGAATTTAACATGACGGATCAAAATAAAAAATGTGTGCCTGAGTTGAGGTTTTCAGAATTTAAAAGCAATTGGAAGTATAAAAGACTTCAAGAATTATGTAGTACTCTTAAGAGCGGTGTAGGTATTACATCTGCCAATATTTCTGAAGAAGGAATCTATCCTGTCTTCGGTGGTAATGGTTTAAGGGGATATACCGATGATTACACACACGATGGAGAATATTTTCTTATTGGGCGACAAGGAGCTTTGTGTGGTAATATAAATAGAGCTTCTGGAAAAACATTCATATCTGAACATGCAATTGCAGTTCAAGCTAACTCAACATCTAATACTGAGTTTCTAGCCCAAAAACTGGACTTCTTTAATCTGAATAAACTATCAGAATCATCTGCTCAACCTGGCTTATCTGTTCAAAAAATTTCAAGGTTTAAACTATGCATACCAGATATAATTGAACAAACCAAAATCGCTAATTTCCTTTCTAGTGTCGACAAAAAAATTGAACTCACTGAAAAGCAATTAGAAAATTGGCAAGCCTATAAAAAAGGCATAATGCAGCAAATTTTTAGCCAAAAAATCCGCTTTAAAAATGATAATGGTGAGGATTTTCCTAAGTGGGAAGAAAAAGAAATAGGTCAAGTTATGACCAATAAATGTGCAAAATTTCATGCTGGAAAAGAAAATATAAAATTCCCTATAGTTGAGCTTGAAAATATCGAACCAGAAGTTGGTCAACTTACAGGAAGTATCAGCACTGGAATTATTAAAAGTACAAAAAATATATTTAAAAAGAATCAAATATTATTCGGGAAGTTAAGACCTTATTTAAGAAAATTTTGGTTTGCTAGCTTTGATGGTATTTGTTCTAGTGAAATCTGGGTTTTGAGTTCTAAGCATAGTAATGTCCAAAATGAATTTCTATATTTTGTAATACAAAATGAATCATTTATAACGACTTGTAATAAAACCAGTGGAACGAAAATGCCTAGAGCAGATTGGTCTCAACTTGAAAATCTTATCGTTCTGATTCCTTCTATGGTTGAACAAACCAAAATTGCTAATTTTTTATCTTCAATCGACAAAAAAATTGAAAATATTGAAAGCCAATTAATCCAACTAAAACAATTCAAAAAAGGCTTATTGCAGAGGATGTTTGTGTGAAAAATAAGATTTTAGCCTTATTTTATTTTTCTATTTTTAAAAATACTAAGGATCTTATACGCCCTCCCTAAAAGGTTTGGCGGTCTAAAAATAAGTGTGAAAAATAATGCCCCAAGTGCAATGCAGGAAATAAAGCTAAATAATAATATTAGATGTATGACCGATGAATTTTCAATAAGAGTAAATTTGCTCGGGACATCAATTAAGAATAAGACCTTACAAATTAATAATTTAAGAAATATTAATTGAACTAAAAATAAAATAAGTACTAATACAATACCACCATATCTAAAGCGCACATACCATTTAGAATAGCGTTTTTCCACATCATGAATTACATCTAAAAATTCATGAAACCGATCATCATAAGGGTTAAGATCGCTAGCTAATCCATTTTCCATCTCTGAGGAATCTTCATCATCAATATGGCCAGGGTTGTCGGGAAGTATCTTATTAGACATATTTATTAACAACAATCTTCAGACATTTCAGGTTCAGACTTTCTTTGCTTATCATGAACCTTAACAATAGAGTCAAACTCTTCTTTAATATATTCAGCTGGTATCACAACACTTATGAATTCTTTAAAGCCACTGTCTATTGATCTTTCCCAAGCTGATCCTTTTCTATGAGTCCAGTTTGATAATTTTATAGCACCATATTTACCGTAACTATCCCAAACTGCTTCCAGTATATCTGTTGTCTCTCTATCGTATTCTTTCATATTATTCAAGAGTGATTTATCTGCAATCTTTGGTGGTATAAATCTACCATTATAAGCTTTAAATTTTTCATATATTTCGGAAAAGACAGGCCCATATTTCCAAGCTAATGCACTATCTCCAATTAATTTTTGATTATAAACAGCCAAGTGAACACCTTGTGCAATGTAACACAATTTCATTAATTTCATTGGTGAGATTTCACGATCTTCACTAACTGATTTTGATAAAAACCAATTAGCAATTTGATTGGCTTTATACATTATATTCTCCATTTGCTCACATATATCTGTCTCTTATACACATCTGACGCTGCCGACGATCTACTCTGTGTAG
>CAJXRW010000024.1 GCA_913060525.1 uncultured Gammaproteobacteria bacterium | reverse complement strand
CGAGATTTCTGCCTGTCTCGTGGGCTCGGAGATGTGTATAAGAGACAGGTAGTGATCCGGGTGTGTATTCGCAAGCGCAAGTCGAAGGCTGGAAAAAAGTGACCAAAGCGGTTCATGCTGAGGGCGGCATTATTTTATTACAACTCTGGCATGTCGGTAGAATATCAGACCCACTTTACCTTGATGACGCATTACCTGTCTCAGCCAGTGCCATTAAACCAGCAGGAACAGTTAGCCTGGTTCGACCTAAAAAAGAATTTGTCACACCAAGAGCGTTAACCATTGAGGAAATTAAACAAACCATTCAGGATTATAGACAAGCGGCAATCCATGCTAAAGAGGCGGGCTTTGATGGCGTTGAAATCCATGGTGCAAATGGCTATTTACTTGACCAGTTCTTGCAAGATAGCACCAATAAACGCACAGATGAATACGGCGGTTCGCTTCAAAATAGAGCCAAACTCATGCTAGAGGTTACGGATGTTGTTACTGAAGTTTGGGGGAGTTCAAAAGTAGGCATGCACCTTGCACCACGTTGTGATGCTCATGACATGGGTGATTCAAATCCGCTTGAAACCTTTACCTATATCGCCACTGAACTTGGAAAACGTCAACTTGCCTTTATCTGTGCACGAGCAAATTTAGGCGATGATAACTTGGCTGGACAGCTTAAAAAAGCGTTTAACGGCAACTATATTATTAACCAGGGGCTTGATCAAAAAACAGCAGAACAAGCGCTTGAACACGGTGAAGCAGATGCCGCCGCTTGGGGACAAGCTTTTATTGCCAATCCCGATCTTGTAAAGCGTTTTGCAAAAAATATTCCATTAAATGCACCAAAACCAGAACTTTTTTATATGGGCGACCACGAAGGATATACAGACTACCGTTATGCCCTTGAACCCTCATAGAAAAGATAATGACCTACCCTTTAGGCCTTAAATACTCAGTTCATACACTAAACTGGCCATGTGTTAGCTTGGCTTGAACTATTTCCACACCAATTCTTTTTTCGATTTTTTCGACTATAGATATTTCATGACCACTGCAAAGCAATACCGATTGCCCAGACCTACCCATTCTCCCTGTTCTTCCCGCTCTATGCTGATAATCTTCTGCTTTTGTGGGAATATCATAATTTATAACATAATCAATATCATCAATATCTAAGCCCCGAGCTGCAACATCAGATGCAACCAGAACTTTTAATTCCCCAGATTTAAATTTTCTAATCGTATTTGCTCTAGATATCTTATCCTGTTCGCCATGAATTGAACCAACTAACAAATTTTTAAAACTTAACTTTTTTGCCACAAAATCCACATCATTATTTTTATGCAAAAAAATTAAAATTTTTGCTGGTTCTGTCGCATTGATAAAACTACGAATCGTGTCATTTTTTCTATTATTTTCTATGACTAAATAGCTGTGCTTAATCGTAGACTTTTCTTCTGTATTATCAATTAACTGTACCTCATCAATAAACGAGTTTGCTATTGATAAAGCATCATTTTTGATGGTCGCTGAACCTAATATATATTGTAATTGCCCAGTTTTGGTCAGGATTTCTTCAATAATTTGCAGGCTATCATCTTCCAACATACGATCAGCCTCATCTATTATGCAATATTTAAAATGTGCGGCTTTAAGTTTTTTCTGTTCAATAAGCTCCAATATTCTACCAACTGAACCCACCACAATGTGTGGTTTTTTCTTTAGTTTTTCTTTTTGTCTTTCTATGGATGCTTTACCAATCAAAGCCAAGGATTTAATTCCTATTTTAGAAAATGTTTGGTTTATAAAATTAGTAATTTGAACAGCCAACTCATGTGTGGGTGTGAAGAACACAACTTGAGTGTGTCCACTGTTATCTAATAAGATTTTATCGAGTAGTGGTAATATATATGCTAATGTTTTACCACTTCCTGTTGGTGACTTAAGCCATACATTATCACCTTTTAATATAGGCTCATAAGCCAACCTTTGTATGTTTGATGGCGTATATATTTTTGCTGTAGCCAAGGCTTGCATTATATTTTCGCTAATTTGTAAATCTGTGAAGCTCATATTGAACTTTTCCGTGATATAAAGTTTATTAACTATAGCATATTTTAATAGGGATAATGTTCTAAAACTTGTGCCGTAACCCAGCCTGAAAAAAAATAATTAATACCTGCACCATACACATAGGACTCTACAAAAAAGAAATTTTGGCATCATTCCATCAGACAGTTTGTGACAACTCAAAGCAGCCTTATTTCTCAGTAAGACTTATCTGAGCGCATAAGGATAGGTAAATAATAGAAACTGGATGCCATTTACTGCAAAATGTAGAAAAATGGCACCTTCAATACATTTTGTCTTGAGGTATGCCCAACCATAAAACAAGCCAGCAATACTTGCCATAATAACCATCAGGTAACCCATTCTAAAGTGGTAGAAACCAAATAAAACACTAGATAACACAAGCGCCAACCACCAGGGAAATTTAAGATTCATAAATTGCTTAAGCAAGATACCTCTAAACAAAATCTCTTCTGTAAAACAGACAAAAAATAAATTTGTTAAAGCCCATAACCAAAAAAAGTTGTTCCATTTAACTTCAAAAGTGATAAATCCAAGTAGTATACCTGGCACAATTAGCGCAAACGCAGTGATGGAAATAATATACCACTGACCATAAATTGCTTTTGTTAGAATAGATAGATTATCAACTAACTGGTTTCGACAGATTAATATAAATAAACAAGCAATAAAAGCTTTCTGAAAATAGATACCCATCGTATAAGGTGCTGAAATGTCTGATACCTGATATTGAATAACTGGAAACCAACTATGCCAGCTAGAAAAAGGAATAACGATGACAATAGAGACCAAGATGATCGCCAAGCCTAATAGAAACTGGTACAAAAAATGCTTTGTTTCTTGATATGAATATAGCAACAAAGCCAGTCCCAGAAAAAAGAAAAGCGAATAAACATACATATTTTGAATAATAATGAGTATCAAAATATTTAAAACCAATAATGTGAAAGCAACTGGCTTAAAAGATTGTTTATAACCCATCAACATAATTAATGGCACAGTCGCAAAGCATAAACACAACCAAGGAGATTGACTTAGTAATTCCGAGTAACTGAAGATGTTCATTATGAAAATGGAGTGACTAATTTTCCTTTCTCTACCGCTGGTCTAGCATCTATTTGTTTTACCCAGCGCAGTAAATTAGGATAACTTTGTATCTCTAAGAATTCAGCTGCATCATAGACACGATTTAATGCAACGCCACCATACCATGGGAAAATAGCGATATCAGCAATTGTATAATGATCACCACATATATACTCATGCTGGGTAAGTTGTTTATCAAGCACATCTAACTGACGCTTTACTTCCATGGTAAAACGATTGATACAATATTCAATTTTTTCTGGTGCATACGAATAAAAGTGACCAAATCCACCACCAACATAAGGTGCACTACCCATTTGCCAAAATAGCCAGGATAAACATTCTGTGCGTCCACGAACATCTGTTGGAATCAATGTGTTAAATTTTTCAGCTAAGTACAATAGTATTGAACCTGATTCAAACACACGTAAACTTGGTGAAAGACTATAGTCGACAAGTGCAGGAATTTTTGAGTTTGGATTAATATCAACAAATCCACTCGCAAACTGATCCCCCTCGCCGATGTTAATTTTATGTGCATCATATTGCGCACCTTGATGTCCTTGAGCAATCAGCTCTTCAAGCATAATCGCAACTTTAACCCCATTTGGTGTTGCGACAGAATATAATTGAATGGGTTTATCGCCTTTCGGTAGTTCTTTTTCAAAGCGCGCACCTGCTGTTGGACGATTAATTGAACCCCAGGTTCCGCCTAAATTTTTATCTTCTTTCCATACTTTTGGCACCACATATTCTGATTTTTGATTCATATACACTTCTCCATATACTCGTACAACTGAATTATAGTGTAGACGTTCTGAAAAGATATTGGATGTTGGCAACACATAGATTTAGCATAGAAAAATTATTTTCACCGACTAATCAAATATCAATCACCATAAATTATGGTTCAGCTAAAACACTAAAAACTTGCCTCAAGGGGCATGCATTAGCCTTCTCACAGAAAAACAAGCCTTAATCTCTAACTACTAATATTCAATTCCCTTGATATATATTATAAAAATAATAAATAACTAATTTTTCTAATACAAATTAATCAGAATATGATATTGAACAGCAAAACCACTAGAAACCTACGAATTTTATAAAAATTAGATATACTTAGATAACAGAATCTATTTAAGCAAACGGATACATAGTATGGGTGGAACGGTAAATACAACTGGATCAGGTTTATATGGGAATATTGAACCAATCATTCCAGGGTTAATTGGATTTACCATGGCGCCACAGCAGATATTGCAACCAAGTTGCTCGAATGTGCAATTTGAAAACAATCCTATTGATACCAAAGCCTCAATCCATCCCGTTACTATCCCCATTCCTGGCGTATCAGGACTAATCACTGGAACCGCTGGCATGAGTGGCACAGAATCACTTAACTCCAGCAGCATTTTTTCGATTAATAATAGTGCCGTCAATTGTAGTGATGCACTTAAATTACAAAACATAGGGAATTGTCCCATATCACCTATGTTAATGCCGACCAGTAGCAATACTTCATTTTTTGTCAGTACATAATTTAGGATGAATCATGCTGTACTTAAAAATACGTAATTTTATCGACTTCGCCAACTTTGGGTTAGCAATTGAAAAAGAAAAGCGTTTTAGCGCACTAGGCGGTAGCATTGGTCGCAAAAAATCGTGTGATTGGATTCTCCCTGACCGTGATCGCAAAATATCAGGACAACATTTAAAAATAGAATCATTTTCTGGCGAATTCTATGCGATTGATCAAAGCACAAATGGTTCCATGTTAAATGGTCAAAAATTAGAACAAAACGCCCCCGTTAAATTAAAACAAGGGGACATTTTAAAAATATCCAGTTATGAAATTATCGTGGTCGATACGCAAGCACCTGAACAAAAAAATCAAGGTTTTGATGATCTGTTTCAAGAAACAGTGCCCGTATCACAACAGGATAGCGCACTCGATTTTTTGAATGAAAAATCACTTTCAGACAACGATCCTTTTGAATCAAACCAGGGCGCTTCCTCTGGTAGCTTCCATACCCGAGACCCATACGGACATATTCCTGATCATGTGTCTTTTAATCCGATGATACCTGAAAAACAACTTGCTGCCCCAAAAGCAAAACCCCAAGTTTCAGCGGAAAAACACCGCCCTGAAATAGCAATGCCTGACGAGAGCGAGTTTAAATTACCTGATGATTTTTTTGATGATCAGCCTGCGGAAATCAATACAGAAACAACCTTACCAAAAGGTGGCTTTAATCCATTTGAACCACCTAAGGCTGAGCGCCAACCCGAAGCGAGACAGACACCGCCCAAACAAACCAGGCAAGCTCCACCAAATCCGCCAGAACATCCTAAAGACATCTATTCACAAAAACCTGATCCCGTACAGACAAAACCTAACAGGTCGATACCAGATATTGAGCCAGATCAAGAAGCCTATTCTGATGCAACCTATTTTAGTCCTAAATCAAACACACCCGAACCAAATCAGTATCGGGAAGCACCGCGCCCACATACCCAGCCTGATCCAATGGATGCAATTAGGCAACAAGCAAGTAATGCGAATGCGAATGCGAATGCGAATGCGAATGCGAATGCTGGAGATGATGCATTTTTAAGGCTGTTATGTCATAAAATGAAAATTGATCCTGGCATGTTAATGCAACTTGATAAAGCCTACTTATATAGCGAACTCGCAGATGTTATTTCGACTTCGCTAAATGGCATTGTCAAGTTAATGATGGAACGCAATGCAGCTAAAAATAAGTTCAATTCTGATTTAACCATGTTTAAACCAGGTGTGAATAACGCCATTAAAGTTTCTGTTTCAGCGAAACAGGTATTGGAAACCATGTTATATGATCGTGGTCAGACTTTCTTAAAAGCACAAGAATCTATTGGCGAAGCAGTCTCAGAAATTCAACAACACTATCGTGCCGTCAATAAATCCTCCATTGAAGCCGTAAAGGAATTAATAGAAACGGATTTTGCACCTGGTCAATACGAAGCAAAAGTGGTTAAAAATGCAAAACACAAAATATCCAAGGCATTATTTAAAGCCGATTGTTGGGATATGTATGTTGAAAATTATCATCGACTCACAAAACAGAATGGCAAAATACTAGAAAAAGATTATTTAACCTTTATGTCTGAAGCCTATGAAAAACAAGGCGGTGGAGTATAACTATGTATATTAAAACAAACCATTATTACAGATATCTATTAACAACCATATTTATGTTAATTGGCACTCTACTGATTAGTGGTTGTAGTGCCTACAAAGTCAATATGGAGTCGACCAATAATATTAACCGTAATATCAACGGCATCCCCTCATCAACGGCAATCTATATTTATCAACTAACCAGCACCTACAACTTTAAAAATGCCAGTTATGCAGATTTAGCGAATAGTAAAAATAATCTTGATGGTAATATTCTCATGCGCACTCAGGTTATTTTGTTACCAGGTCAAAGCAAAACCATTTATATTGATTCAGAAAGTGGCTCAAAATATATAGGTGTTGTTGCTGGTTATCGAGAACTTGATCAAGTTACTTGGCGCCAAGTGTATCCGATAAGTGATCATTTTTATGATGGACTTTACCGCAAGTCTTTCACAATTAACCTCACCGCAACTGGCGTCAGCCTGGAATAATTAGGAGCACGTGTGAATAGAGTCGCCTGGTATAGTGGTTTAGCCATTACTCAACAGCACTTTCAACTACAAGATAAATATGTTGAAGCAACAACCGAAAAGCAATTTAGCCTAACAAATGATAATACGTGGGGCTTAAAAAAAATCAAATATGATGCTTCACAGTTAGAACAAGGTAAATTGTTAATTAATATCTGCGAAGGCATTATGCCAGATGGCACACCATTTATTATCCCTGGTAGTGATGCAGACCATTTAGTCCTTCAAATTGCACCAGGTACATCTGAAAAAATTGTTTATTTAGCTTTACCTAAAATGCTGGTTTCTGGCAAGGAAGCTGCCCAGGAATATCGCGAACTGAAAGATGAACGATACTATATGGATACTCTGAATGTTCCAGACTCTTTTGAGGGCAAAGAACAAACGGAAGAAATCCAAATACTAAAACCTTCTTTTCGCTTAATCATAGAGACTAAAAATTACCAAGATTATACCTTACTACCCATTTTAAAGATAAAATCCTCAAGCCCAAATGGGACAATTGAATTAGATAAAAACTTTATCCCACCCCTGTTATCGGTCTATGCAAACCACTATTTAATTGATTTTCTAAAACAAATCTTAACCACATTACAGCAGCGAAAAAAGCAGTTAATTGAACGCCTGAGCGGTATTGATCAATATGGGGTTGCAGGTATCAGCGAATTAATGTACTTGCAAATTATTAATAAATACGAGCCATTATTAAAACATATTGAAAGTTTACACCTAGTTCATCCAGAGCGTTTATATTGTTTATGGTTACAACTCGCCAGTGAGCTACAAACTTTTACCAATTCAGAGCGGTGTTACCCTAACCCACCTATCTATAATCATGAAGATTTAACCCAAACATTTACCACATTAACAAGCGATTTAAGAGAGGCCTTCAACTATATATTTGATGAAAAAGCAAAACGCTTCAAATTACAATTCTATAGTGGCTATGGGCTCCATATTGCAACCTTTCCCGATGCAAGCGTATTCGAACGTTATCCTTCTTTTGTATTGGCTTGTAAAGCAGATATTCCAAAAGAGCAGTTAAGTTTAATCTTACCCAAAAATATCAAAGTCTCTTCAAGAAACGATATTCAAAATTTAGTCAACCGCCAGTTACCTGGTATTGCCGTTAAAACCATGCCCTCCGCCCCCAGACAAATTCCATTCCACGCGGAATATGTCTATTTTGAGCTGAATACCAATTCTGAACTTTGGAAAAATATAAAATCAACACAAACACTTGCTATCTGTTTTAGTAAGAATTTTGCCCATATTGATATCCAGTTGTGGGCGATTAAGGCATAAATGAGGAAGTAGAATGTATATTGATGATGATGAAGATGATAAAACCGTATTTATGCCACTTGATCCAAGTAAGCAGAAAACGCAACCACAGCCTTCCAGTGACATCGAAATTAGTCCATCTTTGGCATTTGCAAAACTTTCACAATTTGACTACTTAGCTGGCCCGAACAAACTGGTAGAATACGCCAGTGAGTTATTTGCATTGCATTATGAGATTACCAATGGGTCTTTTCAGTCTCATGTTGAACAACTTCGATTATCCTTAAATGATGCCTTAACTAAATTTACCCTTCGTTCGCAACAAAATGGCGTATCTGATAAATCACTTAGAAGCGCCCGATATATTATTTGTACCTTTATTGATGAATCTGTTTTATCAACGGAGTGGGGTCGATCATCCGACTGGTCCAGGCAGTCCATGCTAAGCACTAATTTTAATGAGTCCTGGGGTGGAGAAGTCTTTTACAAAATACGACTCTACTCTCTTGAGCATCTGAGTGAATTTATTGATGTTTTTGAGCTTTGCTACATTTGTCTATGTCTCGGGTTTAAAGGTCAATATGCAACAAATCCAAATGGTCAAATGGTCATGGATCGTATTAAACGTGAATCATTTCAAGTCATTCAAGAATATCGTGGTCATTCAGATACAGCAGGACTTTCTCCCAGTTGGGAATCCGACTATGAAAAGAAAAAACCGCTTCGCCAAAAAAATTCATTATGGTTAGTCAGCATTATTTCCATTGCCGTTTTAATCTGTATTTATGGTGCGCTATCCATCTTCCTGAATAGTACGATTACGCCCGTTTACAATCAGGTAGAAAAACAGGAACAATCTGTTTCAACACAAGCAAACAACACGCTACAGTTAGAACCACACCTTCGAGAATTTGCACAAGAGCATAAATTATCTCAGCCAATTCGTATCATCGGATAATCTATTATGCAATGGTTAAGTCGCTTATTTGGCAGCACGTGGAAGTGTATTAAAACCAGAACTTTTTGGGTCTGTTTTATTGTTATCCTGTTATTGCTATTGTTATGGGTCATTGGCCCAGGTATCGCCTTATTCTCTTTTAAGCCTTTTGCCAGTATCTGGGTTAGACTCACCATTACGATTCTGGTTATTGGATACTTTATTCTCAAAATTCTGCGTCAAAATGGTTTGTTAAATATTGGTAACTGGTTAACCTCAATCAGCCAAAATAAAAAACAAAAAAACGCAAATAGTTATATTCCAACTGCACGTTCAATTCGTAGAGAAATGAATACATTGGTCGCATTTCTAGCACGCAATCGTAAAAAATCACAGGCCAAAGAAAGTATTTATGAAAAACCCTGGTATCTGGTTTGTGGTACAGATACATCAGGGAAAGAAGCATTAATTAACCAAATCAGCAGCAATATTATTGCTTCATCTCACATGCTCTCGAAACAGGAAGTGAATGAACATGATATTCTAAGCTGGGTCGTGTCTGATAAATGTGTTTTTCTGTCTATTAAAGAAGATGTTTTTGTAGATGGGCCTGAGCAACAAGCATTTAAAAGCCTGTTAAAAATCATTGATACCAAAAGAAAAAAACAGCCCTTAAATGGTATTATTCTATGTCATAGTGTCCAAGACAGTATCAACCATAGCCTAGCTGAAGATACTCAAGACAAAGAAAGTAATCAATACCGTCAGATCCGCTATTTCCTGGACATGATTCAAAGCAAATTCTCAACACAAATACCAACCTATCTCGTCGTAACACACCTGGATTATATTGCAGGTTTTAAAGAATATTTTGCCAAGATGTCTGAGATTGACCGAAGATCCATTCTTGGCTTTACATTTCCTTCAGAGTCAGAAGCAACCAGCGAATTATTTGATATCAAATTTCAAGAATTAGTGGCATCACTTGAATCTAAAATGTTGTTAAATTTAGGGTTTGAAATTGACGCTAAAATTAATAATAAGATTTTTTACTTCCCAAAACAATTTATGCGTTTGGGTTATCAGCTTCAAGAATTGACCAGCATATTATGTGATACAGAGTATTATCAATCTTGCCATCTACGTGGTTTATATTTCACTAGCCTTTTTCAAAATGAAGCAGAGTACGATCTTATTACCCATAAAGCTCAAAAAGCGGCAGGTTTTAAAGATTTCCAAGACCGTAAGGCATATTTTATTGACAAATTTGTCCCCGCTATTTTATTAAATGAATCAGACTACGGTGGCTATAACCAAAAATATATAAAAGACCAAGCGACCATGGCTAAGCTCAAGTCCCTCGGTATAGGAACAGGCACGATTGCGCTGATTATATTATGGGTCTCGAGTTATGTGAGCAACCAATCTTATATTCGAATAGTAGCACAAGAAACGCATGAATACGAAATCTCCAAGCATCAGCTGAAACCAAGTGAAATACTGAACAGCCTATATGATATCAGTATGATTGAGCAGCAGATGCACAATCGCTGGCTGCTTTCAACAGGACTATATAAATATAATGACATCAATACCATGACCCAGAAATTATATAGTCAGGCAATTGAACATTACTATTTACCAGAATTGTTAGCCGAAATTAAACAACAGTTACAAACCTCTTTAGAGAATGCTTCAAACCATGATGATGCCTTTTCTAAACAAGCACTTTCGGTCTATGCAGTAAGCACTTGGCTGACCATATACTTAATGTTCAGTCAGCCCGGGCGTATGAACAACAAATATGTAGAAGAAAATCTAGAGATACTTTGGCGTGCCAAAATGCAAATAAACTCAGATGAATATAGTCAAAACCTTCATGCATTAAAGCATATACTCGCCTACGGTGTTTCTGCTCAAAACATTGATGAAACCTTAGTTGAACAGGCACGTAAATCACTACGTGGCTCAAAAGATGCCTATATTCAAGCCTATTTAAATTTAAAAAAGGATGCCTTGGCAGATAAAAAATCTTATCTAAGTTTAAATAATCGCGGCACACTTGGCTTTGATCAGGTATTTTCGGTTACAGGCGGAAATACCCAAATCCCCATGCTATATACCAAGGAAGGTTATGCTGCTATTTTCTTAAAAGAAGAGGTATCGTATATCAAAACCATATTGAACCAGCAGTGGGTGGTGAATGGTGACAAGAATAATGACGGACCAGAACTTAGCCAAGTCAAAAAAGGGATGGAAGCACTGTATTGGAATGACTACTTACTTTCCTGGAACACCACCTTGGCAAAAATACACGTAAACCAATTCTCATCGTTACAGGAAGCCTCGCAAATTTTGAATTTATTAACCAGCAAAGATAATCCAATCAAAGATTTATTTAAGCTGATTTCATTTAATACGAATTTCGCCCTTTCATCAGTATTAAGCCAAGTTAAAAGCGATGATGAAGGCACATCATCGAAACTCAAAGAAGTATTGCTTTCAACCAATAATATTGTCACCAATCAATATGCCAGCTTTATCCAAATGACAGATGATGGTTCTGGATTACAACAAATTCAACAACTACTCACACCTGTTCGCGATGGCTTAAGTGAACTATTAACGCAAATTGATCAGTCACAAGCTGCTTATAAAGAAAGTGTTTCAGTATTTCAAAATGGCGGAAAACTGGCGACGTCATTATCAAACTTATGGCAAGCCGCACAAAGCATGCCCCAACCTGCTAAAAATATTTTGCAACAGCTAGTGCAAAACTTATATCGGATACTATTCACTTCGGCACACCAATACGTTTTAGATAACTGGGAAAATCAGGTTCAATCCGTTTATAACCGCACATTAGCCAATAGCTACCCGTTCATTAGCAGCTCTGGTAATATCGCAACAGTGCCTGATTTTGTTAACTTCTTTAAGAAAGTAGGTGTAGAGCATAGTTTCGCTCAAAAGTATTTAGACCCATTACTACAAACGGATTCCCAAGGAATTCAACAATGGGCAGTCGCTCGAGATATTGCATTTATGCCTAACAATGCTTTATTAAAAAATATTCAACAGTCTAATGCTATTCGTAAATTAATGTTTTCAAATGAAGCGGGTGATGGTTTTTCGGTTACCCTAAAACCAACTTATTTAGGGAAAGATATCGATGTATTCACCATTAAATATAACGATAAAATTATCTCTTATGCTAATGGTCCACAGCTAAATGAAGTCGTTTCCTGGCCACCAAAATTAGAAAGTGATGGTAATGTATTGTTAACTTTTCATTTATCTGACGGCACCGTGGTGAACCAACAATATGATGGCAAGTGGGCGCTATTCAAGGCAATGAGCGCTGCCAAAATTACCCAAACACCACAAAATGGGGTTTACAGCGTCGAATTTAAAAACAATAACTTAATCGCAAAATTTGATTTACAAACAAGCAGCATTGGTAATCCATTTGATATGTCAAATATACAAGGCTACCAACTGGAAACAGAAAAAAAATAACAGAACATAGAGTGGCAACATGAACTTGAATCGAAAAACAAAAGTAAATATCGTCATCTGGATTTGCATTATTTTGCTGGTCTTATTTATTGGCCCCTTAATTTCCATTAATGATTATCGCCCATTAGGCCCTTTTGTTATTCGCTTATTATTTTTATTATTGATTGGCGTTGTTTGGTACTTCTTAAGTTTGTTTTTCACGCTTAAAGTTAAAATAGTTGACTTGAGTGAACAGGATGGCAAAACCCTGACACAGCTAAAAAAACACCTAAATGAAACGATTGAATATGTTACGCGCGGCTCAAAATTTTTAAAAGGGACCCACTTATATAAACGCCCCTGGTATCTGGTAATCGGTTCAAAAAAATCGGGAAAAACAACACTCATTGAACAATCTGGGCTCAATTTCCCTTGGAAAAGAACCTCATCAACAAAACATAATAAGCAAATGGTTGATGACTGTAATTGGTATGTTTCAGATGAAGCCGTCTTTCTGGATATGAGCGGTCGCATATTAACCTGTCTCTTATACACATCTGACGCTGCCGACGATCTACTCTGTGTAG
>CAJXRW010000023.1 GCA_913060525.1 uncultured Gammaproteobacteria bacterium | reverse complement strand
TCTACACAGAGTAGATCGTCGGCAGCGTCAGATGTGTATAAGAGACAGCGTTTGTCTAAACCATCATTTTTTAAAAAATCACGATAGGCGTCGGCTGTTGTTGCGAAACCATTTGGCACATTCACACCAAGGTTGGTTAAGTTTGAGATCATCTCGCCAAGAGAGGAGTTTTTACCCCCTACTTTATCAACATCATTTACACCCACTTGATCAAATGGCAACACATATATCATTTCATGTCCTATACTGATAAACAAATTTCTTACAAGAAGCATACTATGATATTAAGTTTTTGCGTAGGCACAATTATGGAGTTTTTATGAAAAGGCACATTTTTTTAATTTCTGATGGTACAGGTATTACGGTTGGTTCACTTGGACAAAGTCTATTATCTCAGTTTGAGGGCGTTGATTTCGCCATAACAAATTTACCTTACATAAATAGTGAAAGCAAGGCTCAAATTGCTGTTGATAAAATGGAATGCGCTTATATTGACACGGGCGTCCCGCCTATTGCCTTTACCACTATAGTGGATGAAGACTTATTACAAATCATACAAAACAGTCATGCACTGGTATTAGATTTTATCCAAACCTTTATTGGCCCCTTGGAGCAAGCACTTGGCATGAAATCCAGCCACACCATCGGGAAATCACATGGCGTCAAAGATTACGAAACTTACAAAAGGCGAATTGATGCCTTAAACTTTAGCTTAAATACAGATGACGGTTCAGGCACAACACAATATGAAAAAGCGGATGTCATATTAGTGGGTGTTTCCCGAAGCGGTAAAACTCCAACAAGTTTATATCTGGCACTTCACCAAAGTTTATTTGTTTCAAATTACCCGATTACAGAAGAAGACTTAGAAAACTTTACGCTACCAAAAGCCTTGCAACCTTACAAAAACAAAATATTTGGCTTAACGATTGATGTTGATCGCTTAATGGCGATTAGAGAAGAACGTAAATCTAATAGTCGCTATGCCTCACGTAAACAATGTGAATTTGAGGTAAAAGCTGTCGAGAAACTATATCGTCAATATAATATTCCATTTCTGGATTCAACCTATTTATCTATTGAAGAATTGGCAACTAAGATAAGCTCGAAATTAAAAGAGTAAGTTCTTTAATTTTACCTGATTATTATGCACTATATTTACCTAATCCAATCGTCCTAATCACCTCTTCAATCGAGGTTTGACCCGCTTTGGCAAATGATAATGCCTGGTCTATTAACATTTTACCTTTAAGCGCATTCTCTGCTGTTTTGGTAAATAATAATGTACCTTTATCCTGTAACGCATAGCTGATACTTTGATTAATGGTCAATAATTCAAAAATACCACTTCTACCTTGGTACCCTGAATGATTACACTTAGAACAGCCCACGGCTTTATAGTATCCAGCTTCTTGTATACTTTTGTCCTTTGTCCAGTTTCTTAGATATTCTTTTTCAATATCATCTGGCTTGTATGCTTCCTTACACGCATCACATAATTTACGAATTAATCTTTGCGCCAACACACAGCGTAAGGTTGTCGAAACCAAATAGCTTGGCACACCCATATCTACCAGCCTAACTGCGGATGAGGGTGCATCATTTGTATGTAATGTTGATAAAACCAAATGGCCTGTCATGGCAGCCCGAATCGCAATTTCAGCTGTTTCTTTATCTCGAATTTCACCCACCATAATAATATCTGGATCTTGTCTAAGAATAGAACGCAAGGCAGTGGCAAATGATAGGCCAATATTGTCGTTAATATGCGTTTGATTGATTCTTTCTATACGATATTCGACGGGGTCTTCAACCGTACAAATTTTCTTTTCAACCGCATTAAGTTCATTTAATGCACCATACAAAGTGGTTGATTTACCACTTCCCGTTGGCCCTGTCACTAAAATTAGACCATAAGGTAAAAGCAACATTTTTTTAAAATCTTGTAGAACTTTACCATTCATACCAATGTTGGTTAGGCGCAATAAACCACTAGACTGGTCAAGCAACCGCATCACAATACTTTCACCGTATTGAATTGGCAAAGTTGAGATACGAATATCAATTTTATTCTTTCGAACCGTAATAAAAAAGCGACCATCTTGTGGCGTTCTGGTTTCAGAAATATTTAACTTTGCCATTAACTTCAATCGAGAAGTAACCATTGGCATGATACGCCGCTCTTTCACAATATGCTCTTGCAATAAGCCATCGACTCTATAACGAATACGCACATTATGCTCACCAGGTTCAATATGAATATCAGATGCTCGAACTTGAACCGCATCTTCAAAAATTGAGTTTAATAGCATAATGACGGGCGCATCTTCCTCGGAGGCATCAAGCGCTAATTCAGAAATTGACACCCGAGTATTCACATCTTGCTCAATCACTTTTGCAAACTTGGTGATATCACTGGTACGACGATATAACTGATCCAAATGTTTTTGCAGTTCTGGTTTCGTTACAATTTCGATCTGGCTCGGTTTATCGAGCAATTGGTTTACTACATCCTGTGCATCAATATCTAATGGATCAGCCATACCTACAATGTAATAATCATTCTGCTCATCAAGTAAAATGATTTGATATTTACGCGCGATACTTTCTGGAATCAGTTTGACTAAATTAACATCAAAACTATAATGTTTCAAATCAGCAAGCGGACAATCAAGTTGTTCAGATAAGACTTCGGCTAAATCCTGGTAAGAAATAATTTTTTCGTCAATTAATATTTCGCCAACTTTTTTTCCACTCTCTTGTTGTTTTTCTAGAACATGGTCTAAATTTTCCTGGGTAATGACGCCTCTTTCTAATAATATTGACCCAAGTCTTAAAGGTTTTGCTGACATAATTTACCTCGAAAATCTGGCGTGATTACTGTATTTGTTGACTGACATATATTTTCACATTTGGCGGAATATTACCATTAGCCAGTATTTTCTCATAAATTGCATTTGCCGCATTATTTGCCCCTTGCATCCTTAACGAGATAGCCAAACCAAGCATCCATTTTGCATTATCTGGCATCAGTTCAGACAGTTGCATATAATAAATCTGCGCAACTTTTGGCTTATGTTCTTCAAGATTAAGAAAGGCGATCATCCCATAATAATCAGGGTGTTTAGAGAGGGAAGGTGAAGCTTTCATTAAAAAATCTAGCGCCTGTGGAAATTGGTTTTTGATAATCAATAGCCGTGCATAGTATTCTTTAATTTTTATATTTTCTGGATATTGATTTACCGCTCGACTTAGTAGCAGATCGGCATCTTCAATTCTAAGCGACTTCAAGTACAGCACCGCTAAACTTTCAACGGCAGGCATATATACATCATCGCCCTGTGTCAGTGGTTCCATTAACTTGATTGCTTTTGGATAATCTCCCGTATTTGCCATATCCAGTGCTTGATAATATTCCCTCTGTTGCACCTGTGCTTTATTCTCACTTGTTTGCACACTTTTAATTTGGCTAACATCCATATTGCGTTTGGTTAAAATGTTTTGGAAGGATAGCTGTAAACGACTACTATTTTCTGCGTAGCCAACATTGCCCATTTTAATGTCATCCTGTAAAACAATATTAACAGTTGTTTGGTTTTTAAAATAATTCACATTTACCAGTTTGATAAAAGCATTATTCATTTCAATTAAATTTGAGTTTGCGCTGGTTTCTGGAAACACAAGGGTAATTTCGCCAGGACTTTCGTATATCTGGTAAAACACTTTTTTTGAAAGATCAATATCAAGCTTGGGAAATTCAAATGTATCACTATACTCAATACTGTTTAGGTAAGGGGATTGTGCTTCAGGAATAGGACTTGTAGCAATAGGGTCAGGGTCAGGTTTCGGCTCAGAGCTGAGGTTAGAATCGGTTTCAGATGCCGCTATATCCTCTTCAATATCATCTTTTGACTTGGCGACATCTGGCTGATCAATGCCCTTATTAGCAGCATGAGATGTAACGGCAGCGATGGTTTCCAAATCACTATTTTTATAATACTTCAACCACACAATGTATGCCGACGCCAATATTGCAATAATCAATAATATGACCAAAAGCGGCTTAATGCGGATAGATCTTGAACGTTGCGCCTGAGCATATTTCTTGGCTAATGAGGCTAACTCTGTTTCTTGATGATGCGATTCATTCAAAGATGCCACGTCAGGACGTTCAGTTGAAGATGCATTTTTAGGTGTTTCAGGTGAATCTGATTGATCACTCCGTTGACTGTGATTATCGTCACTCAAGGACATTTCTATAGCAGTATCTTTTGAAGATTTTTCTTGTTGGTTAGCTTTTTTTGTCTCGGTACCTGTTTCTGCTAATTTTAGAGAAGACATATCACCAGGCGTTTTTTTATTTTTTTGATCATCTGCATCTAACGCCACGTCACACCTCTATTATTCAGTATATTCAAATTCACCTTCAGTACCAAAGCGCTGCATATGTGTGCCAAAGTGGAAACCTTGATTAAGATTCTTATAACGTTTCTGCATTCTTTCCATATCCTCTGTCCATTCTTTACCATTTATAATGATCACAGGTCTCAGTAAAATCACCATTTCTGTACGCACGCTTTCCTGTTTGGTACTTCTAAATAATGCCCCAAAATAGGGGATTTTGCCAAGAAAAGGCACTGAATCCAGCACTTCTTTAGTAGAAGTTCCCATTAGTCCCGCTATCACAATCATCTGACCATTTTTAGCTCTCACAATATTATCGGACTCTTTAATTTTACTGGAAGCGGTTGGTAATTGTTGCTCGTTAGAATCGGCACCGATTTTATACTTTAATATTTTTTGCTCAACCTCACTAATAATGGGATGAATATGTAAAATAATATCATTCTCTGGCGCAATTTGTGGCGTCACGCTCAGTGCCAAACCAGAAAAGAAGGGTTGTAAATTAACAGACTGCACGTTATTAGCACCTATCTCACCAACAATAGTATTATCAACACCTGTAATAAAAAATGAATCTGTGCCGATTTTCATAATGGCTTTTTGATTATTCATCGTTGCAATTCTGGGGCTTGAAAGTACTTGCACATTACCTTGGGTTGAAAGCAATCGAATAACAGTTGAAAAATTATCAGCCCCACCCCAGGTTGCACTAATCGAAAATAGATTTAATAAGTTTTTAGAAGCGGCATCAACCACACCCTCTGCGCTATCAAAAGCTTGATTTAAGTTCTGATTCACACCAAAAACATTCCAGTCAATTCCAGCCTGATAGCCGTCATTCAACGTCACTTCCATAATTTTAGCTTCAAGGATAACTTGACGATTCATGGTAGTTTGCAGACCATCGATGTAATTAGCAATTTGATCTGCTTTGTCTTTAGTTGTCCTAACCACAACCGTGCCACTTTGTGGGTTAATCACCACATCTTTACTGTCTTTTTCACCAATAAAAAGATCCAATGAGTCTTTAAGCTCTTCCCAAAAATTTGACTCACTTTGTGAAATAACACTGGTACTCATCTGCAAGGAATTGGCGCCACCATTGGCTAAATTATTGTTCTGTCCATTGCCAGCAAAACCAGCATTATTCCCGCCGAAGCCACCACCAAAACCCCCGCCGCCAAACATACCCCCACCAAAACGCGTATTGCCATTGCCAATACCTCCGTTTTGTAAAAATGGGTTTGTAGACAAGCTGCCTGAATTGACCATAGTACGTGATTCCCCTTTACGGACAAGATCAAGATAATTAATTTTAAACACACGGGTTTCAATACCAGCAGGAAAAACTTCGTATCCATACTGAGTTTGCTTGAACTCTAAATCATAAAGCGATGCCGTCGTTGATAGTACTTCTGGAATAGTGACATTCTTCAATGACAAGGTAATAGACTGGGAAACATTTGGACTAACCACAATACTATAGGGTGTATCACTTACTAACCCTGAGAAAAAAGTTTTAGCCGACATATTGTTTACGGAAACATCAAATCGCTGATTATTGGCAGACTGCTCATTTGGTAATGACAAATCAGGCAGCAGCATATCCGTCATCATGATACTTTTATGCTCATTCTCGATGGTTTTGTTGCCTTTTATACCTTCGTCAACTGTCGTATCAATTTGATTAATAGCAGGGTCACCTTTTACCGCTGAACAACCTCCCATGAAAACAATTAAAGAAGCCAATATAAGCAATTTAGAAAGTTGACGCATCACTCTCCTTAACGGGGGTCTTAATATTAGGGTATAAATTAATTTGCCTGCCTTCATTGGTAATAACATGATTAGGCCCTACCATCATAAAGCTACCATCTTCGTATACACCCTCATCACTCATAATTATATTTCTATTTTTTGAATGGATAATTCCTTTAACTTCCATGTCGTTACTCACTTCATTATTTGCCCAAGGTGGCATTGTCGGATCTCTAAATGAATATACAGAGGTTATACTCATTAGAAAAACAAAACATAACCAATATTTAAGCTTGTTAGTGATCATTTTTGCTTCTCTGTTATGGTTGATACCACTAATTCAATTTGGGCATTCGGGTATTTTTCCACGGTATATTGTAAAGATTCAATCACCAGATACATTTCAAGGTTAGTAATTAACTTTAAATACTCAAGGGTATGATAAAAGCCGCCTTTAAAAACCAACGTTAGTGAATGACGCCAAAGTTGAAGCTCATTATTATTTTCTTCAATCATAATTTGCTCAGGCGTATGATGATCAACTGCTACAAGCTCAAGACCTTTTGCCTGTTCAAGCACACCCCTTAGTTTTGCAAATATTTCTCCAGCTGGCATATATTCTTTCGTGTAGTGATTCAACTGCTTTTCAACTATTTTTAACTGATTATTAAGCTGACTGATTTTTGCAGCATTATTATTGGCTTTAATTCGCTTTGCTTCCAACTCAGCTTTTAAGATTTGCGATTTTAACTGCAAAACAACTGATGCCGCTTGGGCTTGCTTATCTTCATAATTGTTGACATTGCTTTGCATTGACACCAGCACAAATTTATAGGCAAATACAATCAGAAAAAACAATATGGCAATTATCAGTACTAATCTGGCTATTTTGGGCAGATTATTAAATTGACCCCCTATTTTCATCAGCAAAGCTTTCATGGTTTTTTCTCCGAGAAAATACTGAAAACTTTATATGACATTTCAGGTTCAGGAAATTCAATTTTTTTCAGGCTAAAATGAATACCTGCATAAATAGGGTCATCATTTAAGTTTTCTAAAAACTGATATACTTGCGAAGCCTTGTTTGTTTGTCCAATTAAATAGACTTGTTGTCCAAATTCTTCAAATTCAATATAGGTCAACCAAACCCCATCAACAATCGTATTTGCCAACCCCATAAATTCTGCAGCTATTTTAGACCGATCTTCGGTGCCATTATCTTTTAGATAATCGGTAAATTTTTGCTTAAACCGAATTTTTCTTTCCAATTGGCTTGCGGCACTGGTTTCTTTTAAATGTGTGTTTCTCTGCGTCAACGTAATTAAGCGACTACTTAACGCCTTCATATTATCGTTCACGTCATCGTATGCACTTTCAGCGCTCGATACACGAATAGCCTGTACACAAATAACAATCAAAAGTATCACGATAACAATACTCAACCCGATCATTAATTGGCGGAAGGAATATTTAATCGGTGCTGGTGGCGGTGGCGTATAGATTAAGTTGACTGTTTGCTTCATGTTCATGTTAAAGCCACCCCTGCCAATACTAAATAATAGGGGTATTCCGAGCGACCAATTTCGTACGAAGTTGGCCTCAAGTCTCCAAGCTCTACAATTTCAACCTCAATATGTAATTCATCCACTAACTTTTGCTGTATTTCTGTCGGGAGTTTTTGCAACAACAAAATTTTGCTTAAAGAAATTTGTCTCTGATTCTTTATATATGAAAAAGAGCGTTTACATTCATCTGCTAGCGGGCTTTGAGAGTCTGGGTGCAATAAAATATCTTTTAAACCAAGCTTACGCGAAAATAATAAAGCCCCTCCACGAGCAATAATAATATGTACCTGACCAACCGCAGAAAGATACAAAATACACACAGCCTCTTCCTGGTTTTGATATAGATAGCCAATTAACTTAGCCAAGCCCAGCTCGGCAATGGTTAATATACTCACCGTCGTTTCAAACTCACTAAAACTTTGCTGTATTGCTTCAACTTCTTTTAGGGGTTTTGTCACTAAATAGCCTGAATCCTGTACCCTACCTTGCTCAGGTACTTTAAATGCATCAATAGCAGAATTTTCTGGGGTAATGCCCAGTTCATCATCAATTTGCCAACGAATTGCATCCTGAAGGTCAATATCTGGAATATCAGGCATATCGTGAATCGTCATTTTGTAACTGTCATCACATAAAACAACCCTGACATCATTTTTATCAATATTGTTCAAACCAATATAATTTCGAATATCTTTAACTTGCGAGACTATTTTTACATTTAATAGCTTCTTAGAAATAGAGTCTGACATCCCTAACAAGAATTTTTTATTTGATATCATAGCAACAAATAGCTTGTGAGACGTCTCATCTACATTTTTTCGAAGAATATAGCGCTTAAACCATATAAAACTGGCTTTATAAATAGAGAATAACCGTTCTTTAAAACCAGCATGTTTCATTATAATGAATGAGTTTACCCAGTGATTAGCCTAAGAATAGACCAATCAGAACTATTTTGCATACTGGAGCAGTTATTTAGTATAACCAAGACCCCACAGCATATTTTATTAACCAATTGTTAAATATAACAAATTGTTATTATCTTCCCAATTAATACAAATTATTTAGCGTATTTTTTACCATAGATATAACTAAGTTAATGACATACTCTTAAATTTAAAGCACTAGAACTAAATTGACAAAGTTGCCCCACATTTACAGGATATTCGCATGAATACACTACATCGAGACTGGATTCCACTTGTCTTGGGCATGGTTGTAATCCTGCTAAGTGTTCTACTGATCAGTCAAGGCGAAGTCATTACGATTGCTAAATATCGCTGGTGGCAAGAATTACCCCTAACCTATTATTTGGCTTGCGGTTTATTCCTGGGAGGTGCTGGGCTTATTTTTTTAATGCGCTCTCGCTATATTACAGGCGCATTGGGCGCTTTCCTGATTATACAAGGCTTGGCTGGACTAACCTTATTCAACATTCATCAGTTACCGCATATTAAAACCTATACAGACCAGACTTTTAATGACCTGCCGAGCGTTGCCGTATGCTTTGCCCTAGTCGGGTTGGCGTATATGATTATCAGCTTTTATGGGTTTGCAAAAAAATACATTGTCATTGCCAACGTTATATTATTAGTTACAACGGTCATGACTTTTCTCTCTATTTTTAATGACCTTTACACCGTGCCATCTCAAAATATATGGCTACAGATGCCTTATCAGGTAGGCATTGGCTTTATTCTGATATCGATTTCCTGCTTTATATTGCTGTGGGATAAACGCAGAATAAACCACCACAGCCGCAGTGCTTTCAACGCTGTTATTTGTGGTATCGCCAGTTTTACACTCTTCGCGTTATTTTCACTTTCATTTAAGAACACAACCCTAGAACACAAAAAACAAACGGCACAACTACAGTCTAAAATATTAAAAAATACCATTTCGGTTCATATTGAGGAACAGGTTAACGGACTTTTTCAATTGATTAACAGCATTGAAAGACAGCACGGCTTAAACGACTCAACGCGTATTCATCAGTTACACGAAGTATTAAAGGACAAACCTTTTGTAGACATGATCTCAATTCAAGCTGGAAACAACCAATCCATTAATATCGCAAGCCCAACGTATAAAAACATGGCTTTACCGACAGTCATACCAACACAACAGCATTTATCCTCTAGCCTAGCCGATACAAATTATCATTTAAGCATACTGTCACCAGAGACTGCCGTTATCTCAGATGCCAATCAAGATTTTATTGTCCTTAACCTCAACACTCTGATTCAATCAATCTGGGACAAACAGTACTTTATTGACCCTATCAACATTAAAATAACGCAAGGCAACTATCCTATTTTTTCAACTTTTGAACCACACCCTATCGAGAACCACGATATTTTTGAAACACAAGATGAAATCAATCTTTTTGGCACACCCTTTGCGATTACGTTTAAAATTAATACCTGGTATTTTGAACATAATCAACCAAACTTCTCATTAATATTTTTTATCTTTGGCTTTTTTATCTCCATATTATTTGTACTGTTAATTAGAGCCAGGGAAATTAGTAATTACCGCTTAAAGTCTTTATATAAAATGGTCAGATCACTCAAACGCACAAAAAACTATTTAAAGCAAATCACCCGAATTGATTATTTAACAGGCATATCTAACCGATCTGCCATGATGGAACAGCTTGAGATAGAAATTAGCAAATCAGAACGCAACCATACTCAGTTTGCGGTGATGTTTATTGATATTGATAATTTCAAACAAATTAATGACTTTTATGGACATAGCTGTGGTGATTCAATTTTAAAAGATGTTACCTCAAGGCTTAAATCCTCAATTAGAAAATCTGATTATATTGCTAGATTCGCTGGTGATGAATTTATTATTTTAGCGCCTGAAATGAAATCGTATGATGGAATCGAAGTACTTGCAAGCAGGTGTATCAAAGCATTTCAAACCCCATTCACTTGTAATGACAACCTAATTGAAATTTCACCCAGCATCGGCATTTCAAGCTATCCCATTTGTGGTAAAACACCAGACGAATTGATCAAAAATGCCGATATTGCCATGTATAAAGCAAAACAACAGGGCAAAAATAATTTTAAAATTTTTAATGATGACATTAACCATAAAGTAATACGTCAGCACCAAGTTAAATTGGCACTGGAAAAAGCACTAATTAATGATGAATTTCATTTAGAATACCAACCCATCGTCAGCTTAAAACACAACACCGTGATTGGTATTGAAACCCTACTTCGCTGGAAAAATGAAAAAGTAAATAATCCCAGTCCAAGCGAGTTTATACCACTTGCGGAAAGCTCCCATTTAATTAACCCGATTGGCAATTGGGTCTTAAATCAGGCCATTTCTGACTATAAAACCATAGTAGGAAGTCTTTCACCTAACAATCAATTATTTCTTTCTATTAATCTCTCGCATATACAACTATTAACAGACCATGCATTCAATAACCTAAGCGAAATATTAATACAACATTGTGACATTCCTGTGGTTTTAGAAGTAAAAGAAGAGATTGCTTTGCAGTACACAAACCTCATCAAAAACCGTTTAAATAGATTACACTCTTGTAATATTAGTCTTGCTCTGGATGATTTTGCCAAGTTCAACACTTCTCTTTCTAACCTGAGTGCTTTACCCGTACGCTATGTTAAAATTGATCAAGCGATTATTACCAAAATTAATGACTCTGAACACGCCAATAAAACCGTTGAAGGAATATTGGCACTCACCAAAGAGCTTGGTATAACGGCAATTGCTAAAGGCGTGGAAACAGAAGAACAAATTACTTTTCTGAAAAAAAATACGTGTACCCACATACAAGGCTATTCGTATTCAAAACCACTAACCCTTGCGAATCTAATTCAACTAAGGTTTAGCAACTAAATGTAGGCTGTCGGCGCATTTCATTAATTTTCTACAAAATTCTGGAAACTTTAGTAACCCTAAGTATAGTTATTCATAGTATTTATCTATTAAGTAAGTGATGTATTCCATGTACAAAAAAGCAATTTTCCCAGGGCAATATATTCAGGGACCAGGAACACTAGCACAACTCCCAGAATTTATGAGTAACATCGGTAAAAAAGGCGCCATCCTCGCCTCACCCACTTCAATGAATAAAATACTACCTAAACATGCTCCAAGCTCACTCACAACTGATAATGTGATGCTCACATTTAATGGCGAGTCAACAGAGAAAGAAATACAGCGTGTTGTAGCATGTATCAAGCAAAATAACATAGATGTATTAGTTGGCATGGGTGGCGGAAAAACCATTGATACGGCTAAAATTGCGGCTGATCGTGCCAATATACCAAACATCATTATTCCCACAATTGCCTCTAGTGATGCACCCTGTAGTGGTGTCGCCGTGATCTATACTGAGGAAGGTATTTTTGATTCTGTGTGCTTTCAAAAAAAGAGTCCGTCGATGGTATTAGTCGATACAAATGTGATTACTGAATCTCCCGTGCGTTTTTTAATCTCTGGCATGGGAGATGCCCTTGCTACTTGGTTAGAAGCAAAGTCATGTAATCGCACCCAATCACTAAATGATTGTGGCGGACTGCGTACCTTGGCAGGACTAAGTATTGCCAAACTTTGTTATGAAACCCTATTCAAATACGGGCATCTTGCCATTATCGCCAACGAGAAACACCTCATCACCCCTGCCTTTGAACATATTGTTGAAGCCAATATTTTACTTAGCGGCGTTGGTTTTGAAAGCTGCGGTGTCGCCTCTGCCCATGCAATCCATAATGGCTTAACTGCACTCGATGAAACGCATGATTATTACCATGGCGAAAAGGTTGCCTTTGGAGTATTAGCAGGATTACATTTAACCGATGCTGAACCAAGTCTGATTGATGAAATATATACGTTTTGTGAATTAATCGGTTTACCGACCACGTTCAAAGATATCGGCATCAAAAACACCAGTGCTGATTATTTGATGAAAGCAGCTGTTAAAACCTGTGAGCCACAAGAGTCAGTTCATAGAGAAGCAGGCGAAATGACACCTGAAAAAATTCTTAATGCCATGCTACAAGCTAATGCACTTGGCGAACACAGGAAAAAGCAGAAAAAGGGTTAAGTTCATGGTAAATTTCACTCTGAACTCAGCGGTGGTTTTTTCGAGATCGATTTAATAAGTATACCAACCAATGAAATTACTAAGCCAAGCACGACTAAAATTGGTTCATAATTAATTTAGTAAGATAAATCGGAACATAACCAGCTAAACTTATACAAACTGTTTTTAAAACAACTAGGAAAATCCCATGTCAATTTTACACACAGCTATCCAATTAGGTGACTTGAAATTAAAAAATCGGATTATCATGTCGCCCCTAACAAGATGTCGCGCAGATGAAAATAGAGTGCCAACTGAGTTAATGGTTGAATATTATAAACAAAGAGCCTCTGCAGGATTAATTATTACGGAAGGCTCACAAGTCTCTAAGCAGGCTGTTGGCTATGTTAATACCGCAGGAATTCACACCAAAGAACAGGTAGATGGATGGAAAAAAGTTACCAAAGAAGTTCACGATAAAGGGGGTAAGATTTTTATTCAACTATGGCACGTTGGGCGTATGTCT
>CAJXRW010000022.1 GCA_913060525.1 uncultured Gammaproteobacteria bacterium | reverse complement strand
TGTATAAGAGACAGCTGCAGTACCCTGCATGTCATCATTAAAACTACACATATCCTCTTGGAAGCGTATTAAATTTTTACGGGCATTATCTCTCCCAAAGTCTTCCCAATGCAAAAAAGCATTCGGCATTGCCTCCTTCACTGCTTCAACAAATAACTCCAACATTTCGTCATATTGCTTACCTGAAACTCTCTCATGACGCCAACCAAGATACAATGGATCCTCTAATAGCTCTTGATTATTCGTTCCAGCGTCGAGGAAAACAGGGAGATATCGACTTGGGTTCATACCACCACACAATGAATAAACCATCAGCTTAGCCACAGGAATTTCAATTCCTCCAACCCCTTGATCACCTATACCCAATACACCCTCAGCATCACTGGCAACAATAATATCAACAAAAGTATTTGTTCGATTTGCAATAATTTCTTTCATTCTGTATCTATCTGGATATGCAACATAAAGACCACGAGCACGTATATAGTTATGACTATAATTCTTTACAGCCTCACCAACTGTCGGCGTATATATAATTGGAAGCATTTCACCCAAATTATCTCTAACCAATCTATAGAAAAGGGTTTCATTTACATTATGCAAATTAAGTAAATACTCATGCCTAAACATATCCGTACTTCTAGCACAATATTGTTCATATGCCCTTGCCTTCTGCTCTTCAATAGACTCAACCTGATAAGGTAATTTACCAAGCAACCCAAAATCAAGCCGTTCTTGACGCGTGAACGCCGTTCCTTTATTAAGGGAGGGTAGCGTCATTAATTCTTTTCCTGAAAGGGATGTTTCTACCCACTTCTCTCCTGATTCTTTATTTCTAATAAATGCAAATTTTTTAGCCATAACCTCATTCTCTCCTAATTACTTTGTACCATATTCTCTAACTGAATCAACCAACACCTGAACATTATCTGGATCAATATCTGGAAATATACCGTGCCCAAGATTAAAAATGTGTCTATATCCCTTCCCATAGGAAGAAATATTATTTTTCACTAATTTCTTAATGGTTTTATGATCTGCATATAATGATGCAGGATCAAGATTCCCCTGTACCGTGATACTCTCACCCAATGATTTTCTGGCAGACGCCAAGGAAATTGTCCAATCAATCCCAATCCCATCAGCCCCGCACTGAGTCATATTCTTTAGCCACAAACCACTACCCTTAGTATACATAATCATTGGTATCTCAGGATATTTAGACTTTATTTTTTGAATGATTTCTCTCATATATGAAAATGAAAATCTCAAGTAATTATCTTCAGTCAAAATTCCGCCCCAAGTGTCAAACAGCATCACAGCATCAACTCCAGCCTTGATCTGCAGATCGATATATTCAATGACTCTAGCCGTGTTTACCTGTAACACTTTATCTAATATTTCTGGGGCCTGGTATAGCATTTTCCGAATTACAGTAAACTGCTTAGAGCCCGACCCTTCGATCATATAAGTTGCAAGAGTCCAAGGACTTCCCGAAAACCCAATCAAAGGTGTATCTGTAAGTTCGTTTTGAATTAATTTAATAGCATCAGCCACATAACCTAGTGAGCCCTCAACATCATAATCAATGATAGACTCAATCTCCTTATGACTTCTTAACGACACATCAAACACTGGCCCTTTGTTTTCAACAAAGTGCAAGCCAAGCCCCATAGCATCTGGAATAGTTAATATATCAGAAAACAATATTGCTGCATCAAAACCATAACGTCTAATTGGCTGCAAAGTAGCCTCACAGGCCAACTCTGGAGATTTACAAAAATCCATGAAGCTTTTACACTTTGCTCGAATAGCCCTATACTCTGGAAGATACCTTCCAGCTTGGCGCATCATCCACAAAGGTGTTGAATCATGTGGTTCACCTCTTAACGCCTTTAAAAACCTCCCAGATATTACTTTCTGGCTCATGGTAAATACTCCTCTTCTTTTGAATATGGATCCAACATGCAAGCAGGCTGCCACTTAAAACGCTTATATGACCATTCATATTGCTCAGGAGATGACATTATAATATCTTCAAAACATTTATTCATAGCATAAAGAAAAGTCTGATCTGACGTTAAAGCAATATTGTTTTCATACAATCCAATATACTTATCCAATGCCACATAAAACATACTATAACCTTTGCCAATTCCATTTCTAACAGCGTAAGTTATATATACTTTTGGCGAACATTTTTCATATAGCTTTGCCACCAACGTCATTGTTAAAGCTGGAACACCAAAAAATGGGATATAACACCCCCCAACAGCATCAGGAACCTGATCAGCCAATATTGCCACACACTGCTTTTTCTTTAACGCTTTAAACATAGCCATTACACCACGATTACTAGCTTCAGACATAACTGCTCCTGAGCGTGAACGAGCCTTTTCCACCAATCTGCTCACTACCTTAGACTTAGACGGCGAATAAAGCGTATGCACTGGAAATTCATGAGATACCTTTAAACCAGCAACTTCCCAGCACCCAAAATGAGGACCTATAAATAACACCCCATTACCAGCATCAAAATCTTTTTTTGCATCATCATACCCTATAATTCTTGTGAAACTAGAAAACAAACAAGAAGGTTTAGCCATAAATATTTTAGGCATTTCCGTGGCAGTAATAATGGTATGCATAACCGAAAGCCTAACTAATTTCTTACGTTCCAACCTAGAGGCACCTGAAAAACATCTATCAATATTAATGGCTGTAATTCGTTTTACGGATGAAGGGGAAAAAGAGAATACCCAGCCTACAGCTGCTCCTATATATTGAGCAAAAGATAGAGGCAAGAATGAAAACAGAGTAACCCCAATTAATAAAAGCTTTGCCAAGTTGCACAACCATTTTTTTGAATAAGTATATGATTTATTTTTGATTGTTTCCTCAAATACAAGAAACATAATAGCAATTTATATAACTCATCTATCTTTCATAAACCTTAAAATGATTTTTTCCAGAGTTTTTTGCTTCATACATGGCAATATCTGCATTATGCAGTAAATCAGCAACCGAATTACCAGATTCTGGGTAAATAACCACACCAACGCTTACCCCAATGGAGCTTGACACGCCTTCAAAAAGCTCAATAGGAACACTTAAAGAACTTATCATTTTAGAAGAAAACTCTTTTAATTTTCCCATATCAGAACCAAATCTTGGTAATAATACTGCAAATTCATCTCCCCCAACTCTAGCCACAGTATCTTCTTCCCTAATCAATCGAACCAATCTCACCGCCACTTCCTGGAGCGCCTTATCTCCAATCGCGTGCCCATATTCATCATTAATCGGCTTAAAATCATCCAAATCTAAAAATAATATGGCTATGGTCCACTCATTTCTTCTTGCTTGAACCAAAGCTCTCTCAACCCTATCATGAAATAATCCTCGATTAGGTAATTTAGTTAAGTCATCATGAAACGCCTTATGTTCTAGACTTTTCTGGTACTCATATTCTTCCGCAATATCATAAAAAACGTATACAAAGTGATGGCGACCTCTGTCTGTTGTCACCCTTGTTGCCGTTATGGCAACAGGCATTCTTTCACCAGATTTTTTTTGCAACCAAGATTTTCCTCTCCACCTTCCTTCATCCCTTTTACCAACTCCAGGTATTAATTGAACTTCAACCTCACCTTCGATAAGAATATCAGATAACGACTTACCATTAACCCCATGGTCTTCTATGCCATCATTCTTATATCCAAGCAATCTATTTGTCTGAACACTTGACCAATACACACAACCCTGGTCATCAACAAAAAAAACCCCCTCAACACTATTTGTAAAAGCCAAATCCAACAAATGCGCCTGCCACTCGTTTCTCCATTTACGAAAGGATTGCTCAACAACATCAAGCAATTCCTTGTTAGACCAAGGTTTCTTTATATATCGATATATCTCACCCTCATTAATCGCATCTAATAACATGTCATTTTCGGTATAACCACTTAATATGATACGTACAATGCTGGGGTATTTTAATCGAATTTCGTGCAAGAACTCTATTCCTGTACATTTGGGCATTTTTTGATCAGAAATAATCACGCCAATATCAAATTTTTCGATTTTTTCAAATGCCTGATCGGTAGAAAATGCTTCTTGTACTGTATATTTATGTCGCCTTAAAAGCCTGGAAAGCGAAGAAATTACATTAGGTTCATCATCAACAATCAATATTTCCTTACTCACTTGCCACCCCACCATTCAAAGGCAAGATTAAGGTAAATTTTGTTCCTTCATTCACTTCCGATTCTACATTTATTTGACCATTATGACGCTGCATAATTGTGTATGAAACATACATACCCAAACCTATCCCACTTCCAACCTGCTTAGTGGTATAAAATGGTGTAAATAAATTTTTTAACGAAACCTCATCCATTCCCTTTCCATTATCTTTTAATTCAATGCAGAGTGTTTCACCCAGGACATTAACTTTGATTTCTATTTCCCCATCCGACCAATCCAAGAACGAATCAGCACTATTATTTAATATATTAATAATGACTTGCGACAACCTGTTTGGGTAACACAAAACATCACCAGCATACTCATATTTTCTGGATATTTTGATTTTTTTCTGTTTGAAAGAAACCGAAGCTACTTTAATTGACCGTTCAATAATACCCTTAATACTCTCTCTAGTTTTTTCCCCTTCACCCTGATGAAGAAAAGTTCTCATGTTAGATACAATTTCTTGAATCCTTTCTATTCCATCAGCGGTCTCAATTAAAGTATCCTCAATATCTTTCATCAACTCAGATAAATCCAGATTATTCAATATCTCAGATATCCTCGCCTTAATACCAGCCTGGTCACTTACATCATAACTGTCAACAAAGTGTTGTTTAATCAGCAGCAATAGCTCTTTTATAGAAGTAAATATTTCCATTAAACTTTCATTATTACTCTTAATAAATCCCATTGGATTATTAATTTCATGCGCGATTCCTGCAGCCATAAGACCCAACGAAGCCATTTTTTCAGATTCAATTAGCTTATTTTGATTTGCCGTAAGATATTTATTGGCTTGTTTTAATTCATCAGTACGTTCATTAACAAGCTTTTCCAGAAAATTTTGATAAACCTCAAGGCGTTTTTGTATTAACGCACGCTTCTTTACTTCATCATCAAAAGATTCTGCTTTTCGTTGCGTTGTCTCTCTGATTTTCTTATATTTTTTTGTATTAAGTTCAATAAATATTGACAAAACAATTGTAAATAAAAAACCTATGCCAAACACAGCCCAAATTGAAATCCACTCGACCGCTGAAAACTTCTCATCACTTGAAATATTGATCCCGATTTTATCAGAAACAATATTATAATAATTACTACCATACCTAGACCCATGAAGCGCTATGGACAAATGATACCTTACCCCATATTGTCTATATTCTTCATACATATCTTGCACAAACTTACTAATATCTAGTTCAACAAACAATACCCCTAAAAACTTATAGCCATCAAATACTGGCACCACACCATAAGCGGTGATCTGACCAGTTTTTTCGTTCGTAGACACAACTGGAATATCCAATTGATCATTCGACTTTTGAACTTGCTTGTAGTCATCTAAAATAGTTAATATAGCATCATTAGACTTACCACTAAAAGTATCCTTTTGCGCATACAGATAAACCAACTTAAATGCCTTATTACTATTTTGGTTTTTTTTTGATACAGATGAAAACTGCCACCAACTAATAGACATGATCGAGTTAGATCTTGAGCCAATATGTGATGATAATGCCATGAATTCACTATTCGTAACATATCCCGTGGAACGATAGAAATTTGCCAAGGATAAAATATTAGATTTTTCCGCTTCCCATCTATGGCTTAACTTCGAAACAAACAATGTATCAAAAAAGTCTTGCTCTATTTTCATTCTTGATAGCGCAACATTGTACAAAACTAGTGCAACCAAAGTACTAATGAAGGTGCCCGCAATAAACACAATCAAAGAAAAAATATTGTCCCTAAAACGTGGCATTAAAAATTTAACATGAAATAATATTTTAAAAGTTTAGCAAATTATTCTAATTTAAGTAACTTAACCAGCTTTCAGCATCTCTTCTAGCTCACCTGACTCATATAATTCACAAACGATATCACAACCACCAATAAGTTCACCATCAATGTAAAGCTGTGGAAAGGTTGGCCATTCAGCAACTTTAGGCAATACAGCCCTGATTTCTGGATTCTGAAGCACATCTACAAATGCAAACTTCTCGCCACAAGACTTTAGCGCAGCAACAACCCTTGCAGAAAACCCACATTGAGGCATGCTTGGAGAACCTTTCATGTAAAGCAAGATTCTATTTTCTGCAATTTGTGATTTAATTTCTTCTGTGACTTTCTTCTCATCAATTGACATAACCTTTAATCCCCTAGTTTCTATTTTTAAACTTTCAATTACTATACACCAAACTTGATATATATCAAAAAATCATTATCATGTTAATTCAAAATATCAATATAAACAGAGGTACATAATGAGTTTTGAATTACCAGCACTACCATATGATAAAAAAGCTTTAGAGCCACACATCTCGTCAGAGACTCTTGATTACCATTACGGCAAACACCACCAAGCCTATGTAACAAACCTAAATAATCTTATAAAAGATACTGATGATGATGATAAAAGTCTTGAAGATATCATTCATACATCAAACGGCGGAATATTTAATAATGCTGCCCAAGTATGGAATCATACATTTTATTGGAATAGCTTAACACCCAATGCAAAAGATAAACCATCTGGAAAGTTATTGGCAGCTATAGAAAAAGCTTTCGGTTCTTTTGATGCATTTAAAGAAAAATTTAGTACTAGCGCTGCTACAAACTTTGGGTCAGGCTGGACGTGGTTAATAAAAAATGGGGATGGCTCAGTTTCTATATTCAATACAAGCAATGCGGACACACCCATTAAACATGGTAAAAAACCACTTCTAACAATTGACGTATGGGAACATGCTTACTATGTTGATTATCGTAATGCTCGCCCTAAATATATTGAAGCATTCTGGAAACTAGTAAATTGGGACTTTGCTGAAGAAAATTACGCAAAGTAACCAAACCATAAAAACCACACCTATATTCTATCAAAAAAAATTCGTTTACTAATCTCTTCTCAACTTATCTGAAATTGCAATAGGGTTTGGCAGCCTTAATACAACAATATATGATGATATAACAAAGGTAATAATTACGACTGCCTGAATGATAATAAACTGTTCTTGGGATATTATCTTATTTTGTAATGCCAATAACCCTAGCAGCAAAGAAAACTCACTTGCCTGACCTACACGCAAACCTATAGACCAAGAAACGTGCGTTTTTTCCTTAAATGTTTTCAAAAATACAGCATAAGCTATTGGCTTAATAATCAAAACTATTCCCGCCAATATACAAACGATGTATAGAACTGACGGCACAAGCTGATAATTAAAATTAGCACCGACAGAAAAGAAAAATATAATTAAGAAAAAATTTCTTAATGGCTTTAAACTTTCTGCAATGTATTGCGATATAGGAGATGCTGCCAATGACACGCCAGCGATAAACGCACCGATTTCTGACGACAAACCAAACCAAACAGCTAACTCAGCCATACCAAGACACCAAGCAATCGCAAGCAGAAAAATATACTCTCTTACTCGATTAAACTTACGCAGTAAATGCATAATAATATATTTTTGTGCAAAATATCCAATTGCAAATAAGATTGGAAGCGCTGCTAATAGTTTTAGTATTGGGTACAGCTGCACACTACCTTGTGAAGTTGATAATAAATCCATTACTGTTAACATTACAATTGCCAATATATCCTGCAATAAAAGAATACTAATAACAATATTACCTTGCCTCTGATGATGCAAAGCAGTTGTTGGTAGTAACTTTAAACATATTATCGTACTTGAAAAAACCATACTTATGCCAATAATAATACTTGGCATTACTGCTACACCGTATTGGTAACATGCCAATGAGCAGGCAACTCCTACAATTAAACTGCTCCCAAATGTAACAAGCACAGATCTACCCAACATTTCCATAAGGCTTTTAAACTGCAAATCAAGCCCTAACAAGAATAACAAAAACATAATACCTATTTCTGAAATGCTTAAAATAGTATCGGTATCTCCAATTAGCTTAAGCCCAAATGGGCCTATCAATACACCAACAAAAATATATGCCAAAATAATTGTTTGCTTTGTATATAAAGCGATAGTAGCAAAAAACGCAGCGCCAAAGAAAATTAAGAAAAAAACAAATGTTGCATCATGCATTACTACAACCAATTATAATTAATTTGAACTTTTTAATTCTGTTAACTTTTTATCTTTTTGAGCCCAGAGATCATTCACCCAATCAATAAAATGTTTCCTGTATTCTTGATCAGCATAATCTCCTACAAGATCATCTGTAACCCTAATGACATTAACATGAATTTTTGCAGATTTTAACCTTCCACACAGCGCATCCCAAAAACTATTCTCAGGACTTGGATAGCTAATCGTTACATCAAGCACCGTTTTCATTTGCTCACCCAGTATTCCAAGGACATACGCTGCACCTCCAGCTTTAGGTGCTAACAGATTATCATACTGAAGCTCGAATTTTCTTTTTTTGGCTTCAGTAAATCGAGTACCCTCCATGAAATTAACAATTGATATAGGGCGCGTTTTAAATTTAGCACAGGCTTTTTTTGTAGCCTCAACGTCTTTTCCTGCTTTCTCAGGATGTTTTTTTATATATGACTTTGAATAGCGCTTCATAAAAGGAAAATCTAAAGCCCACCACGCTAAACCCATTATCGGCACATAGCGAAGCTGTTCCTTAAGAAAGAACTTCATGAAAGGTATTTTACCCAAAAACACTTGATACAAAACTACAATGTCTATCCAGCTTTGATGATTTGATATTACTAAATACCAATCTTTTCTTTTAAGCTTAGATAAATCATCACCACTTATTTCTAACTTAATTGGCGCAAAAAACTTCAAACCAATTAAGTTATTTTTCATCCAGGTAGTAGTAAGAACATGAAGCCAGAATGTACACTTGTTTTTCCAAGAACGCCCTGGAATAAGCTTTAACATAGCTAACACTAGAAGTGGTATAAAAGTCAATAACAAGTTACCCAAAAAAAGAACCATAATAAAACTGGCTCTAAGATTTTGTAGAAATTTCTTCATTAAAATCGAAAAATAAATGTACCTATCAATAATAGTAGCAAAATAGATATTGATATTTATAAATATTGCACATAAAAACAAAAATTTATGGTATTTGACAGTGAGCCACATAACTCTCAACTTCAATTTTCTTACTAATATCAAAGATTATTGAACCACAGTTACCAGTATCAAGCTGTTGGATATTCAATTTTTTATATCTTTTTACTGTTTTTAAACTTGGAAAATGAAATTGATTTTTAAAGCCAGTCGCATATACAACGTATTCTGGGTTCACAGCTTCAATAAATTGACTAGTTGATGAACTATTACTGCCATGATGAGGAGCGACTAATATACTAGCGCTCAATTGACCATAATGATATTTAGTTAAATATCTTTCCATTTTTCTTTCTATATCACCTGGTAATAATACGCTTTGATGATGATTAGAAACTTTTAGAACACACGAGAGATTGTTATCTGAATAGATTTCTTTTTTTTCATTGCTTGGATTTAAAAATTCAAATTTAATTCCATCGAGCTGAAATAAGTCAGATTCTTGACACCTCAAAACTGCTTTATGTTCGTATGGATTATCATCCTGAGAAACATATATTTCATTAACATCAAATGCACTAAGGACATCATCAACACCACCACTATGATCAAGGTCAGAATGACTGATCACCAATATATCAATTTTATTAATTCCAAGAGTTTTAAGAAAAGGAACTAACACAACCTCCGCCGAAGTACTGCCAGAAAAAAATTTTGGACCAGTATCATAAACAACAACATGACTTTTAGTTTCGACAATAGTGGCTAGACCTTGACCAGCATCAAGAACATAAAGTCTAAATTCACCATTCCCAGGTTTATTCACTTGGTAGAATAAGATTGGACACACCATCAGTCCGCCCAATAGTCTCAATAAAAAGCCTCTTGGTGAAAAAATCAGAACCATACCCAAAACACTCATAATTAAAGCGGCATAACTGAAACTATTATTTATTTCAACTATCGATATCAAGCGACCTAAATTACTTAAAATATAATATAAAAACACCACGATATAAGACAAAATTCCAAATACATTGATGGAGCAAAACCCTAAAAACAATGCTACAAAAGCACCAGGAACAATAATAAATGAAACCAATGGTATCACAATTAAATTAGCCAAAAATGCCACACCTGAAATACTTCCAAACCAATATACTGTTAATGGAATTAAGGCAACCACAATCATAAATTGTGGGTATACCCAAGATACTATTTTACCCGAACGCCCTACCCGAGATAATAAACAGTAAATCAAAAAGGCAACAGCTGTAAATGACAACCAGAATCCAGCATCAAAAATTGATAATGGTTGCCATAAAATAACTAGAACAAAAGCCAACGTTAGCACTCTTCTTGCAGAAAGATTAAACCCAAAAGTTCTGGTAAGGACATACACTGACAACATAATGATTGCCCTTTGAGTAGAAACTGCAAAGTCTGCAAGAAAACTATAAAATATAGCCGCGCCCAGACCGATCCACATTCCAAATATCTGTGCTGGCAAAAAATTACACAATCGAATCGAACAAGACCATGCCACTCTAAAGAGAATGAAAAACCACAGGAATATCAGACCGATATGTAAACCAGATATTGCAATTAAATGTGATGTCCCAGTAGATTGAAATAACCTTTTTTGTGATTTTGATAACCCTGACTTATCTCCTAATATAAGCGCCTGGAGAAGCCCAAAACTATTACCTTCACCCACTAAAATTTTTAATTTATTCTGGATATTATATCTGATTTTATTTACAGGTTCAGATAAATATTTATCACCAACTAAATGATTATCTTGATTAACATCAATATAACCTGTCGCCATAATACCTTGATGCTTAAGCCAATCTCCATAACTAAAAAGCCCCTTATTCATAAAACCACGTGGCTCTTTTAGCTTGACTGAAAGCGACCACAGTTGACCTGGTTTAAATACAGGAGCAGGTTTAAAGCGCTTGCTCCAATACAGACTAACCAATCCAAATTCAGTCTTAAACAAAAACTGAGTCTTGTCAGAATCATCTTCTGGTAACGATGACACCACACCCTGAAGGCTAATTTTTTGATAGAGCAATCGTTGAGGAAATTCTTGAGAATAAGTAACAAGAAATAATAAACCATGTAAAGAAAACAACATCAAAACACTTAAAACGAATATTTTTAATCTATACCGTTTCATGTATTTTAAAGCTTAGAATGCGCTATGCCATTCCAAATAAATTTGAAATAAAGAAGATAACTACCTGGATTAAAATTAATAACACTAGCGGTGAAAAATCCATGCCAGAAAACATTGGCAATCTTTTTCTAAATGGTAGCAGGAGAGGTTCAGTTAATTGTATTAATATAATTAGCAGAGGATTATATGGATTAGGGTTAAACCAACTCGCTATTGCTCTCAATAAAATAGCGTAAAACATAATATTTAGAAAAAGTAGTATTAGCTGAATAACAGCGATTAGTAAAATCACTGGCATTAACGGAACCTGAAGCATAAGTGCTGACAACACAAGAAATACAACTTGAACTAAATACATTAGCACTACCGCAGCCATATCTAATCCAAAAAAACCTGGAATAATTCGGCGTAACGGTATCAATAATGGATTTGTTACTTTCATTAAAAACTGGCATATTGGATTATAAAAATCCGCTTTAACCCATTGAAGAAAAAAACGTAGCATAATGAACAAAATATAGATGTTAAATACAATCTCTAAAATAAATTGACCGGTGGCAATTAAAGAATTAGTCATTATTTGTCTTCGCTCTGATGCTCAATTTTTGGAGAGGTTACACACATTTCAGCAAGCTCTTTACTGCGCTTTAAATTATTATCCAAAGCCTTATTAACAATATCTCTAAAGCCTAGTTGCTCAAAAGTATTGATTGCAGCAGCAGTAATCCCACCTTTAGAAGTCACATTTAGTCGAAGCGTTTCAAGATCATCTGACGTTTCCAGCGCCATTCTTGCAGCACCATAAGCAGTTTGTGTCGTTAACAACTTAGATTGCTTTTCAGTTAATCCCATCCTAACCCCAACATCTTTTATCACTTCCATTATTAAAAAATAATATGCTGGACCAGAACCCGAAATAGCACCAATTACATCAATTAAATGTTCATCTTTAACCCAGGTAACGACACCAACAGATCGCATTAAATGCTCAGCTAATTCCTTTTGTTGACCAGCCACATTACCATTTGGGTACATTCCAGATGCGCCACATTTCAATAATGCTGGCGTATTAGGCATAATTCGAATAATAGCCGTTTTAGAACCATACCATTCTTCAAGCTGCTGAATGGTGACACCACTAGCAATTGACAATATTAAAACATTTTTTAACTGTATTTTCTTTCCAATTGATTTTGCTAAAGCAGCCATAATCTGTGGCTTTACCGCCAAAACCAAAATATCAACTTTATCAATGATATCATCTACATTTGTTGTGGCATTAACACCATATTCTCTTAATTTTTCTAGCTGAGTTTCATTAGGATCAACAACAGAAATCAAATTCGCAGCGTAACCATTGCTAATCACACCTGATATAATGCTCTTAGCCATATTTCCACCACCAATAAATCCAATTTTTGCTTTAAACATATTTATCCTTAAATAATATTTTTAATCATTCTAACAACAATAAATTTGAGATAGAAGCGCATCAGCACAAGCTTATTCCCACTCAATTGTTCCTGGAGGCTTACCAGTAACATCATAAGTCACACGGGAAATACCCGTAACTTCATTGACCACTCTATTAGAAACCTGCTCCAAAAGATCATACGGCAAGTGTGCCCACCTGGCTGTCATAAAATCAATTGTTTCAACCGCTCTTAATGCAACCACATAGTCATATTTTCTTTGATCTCCCATTACACCAACCGATCTAACGGGCAAAAATACGGCAAAAGCTTGGCTAACCTTGTCATACCAGCCTGATTTTTCTAACTCTTCAATAAAAATAGCATCTGCTTTTCGCAGGATATTGGCATGTTCAGACTTTACTTCACCCAATATTCTCACTCCCAAACCAGGGCCTGGAAATGGATGACGATATACCATTCTATGGGGCAAGCCTAGTTCAACACCAATCTTGCGCACCTCATCTTTAAATAATTCTCTTAAAGGCTCAACCAATTCAAGCTTCATGTAATCAGGCAAGCCACCAACATTATGGTGCGATTTTATAACATGCGCCTTACCAGTTTTACTACCTGCTGACTCAATAACATCAGGATAAATTGTGCCTTGCGCCAACCATTTTGCTGATTTTAGTTTTTTGGACTCTTCTTCAAAAATATCAATGAATAAATTACCAATAATTTTACGCTTTTTCTCTGGATCATTTTCACCAGCCAATTTTGACATGAACCTTTCTTGGGCATTTATTCGAATAACTTTTATATGCATATTATCAGCAAAGGTTTTCATGACCTGATCACCTTCATTTAAACGCAATAAACCATTATCAACAAACACACAAGTTAGCTTATCGCCAATAGCCTTGTGTAATAATGCAGCAACAACAGATGAATCAACTCCTCCCGAAAGACCAAGTATCACTTCATCATCACCCACAGTATTCCGAACCGTTTCTATTGCATCATCTATAATATTTTGTGCATTCCATAATGTTTTGCAATTACATATATTAATAACAAAGTTCTTTAAAATTTCTTTTCCATTTTCCGTATGTGTTACCTCAGGATGGAATTGAATACCAAACCGTTTTTGGTGGATATCTTGCATCATAGCAATTGGTGCATTAACTGAGCGTCCAACAGTTTCAAAATTTTCTGGCAATTCTACAACTTTATCACCGTGACTCATCCAAACATTTAATTCAGAAACTGAAATACCAGCCAACAATGGAGAATGTTCAACTACAACCTTGGCATAACCAAACTCTTTTTGATCACCCTGATTTACTTTCCCGCCCAATTGATTTGCCATGGTTTGCATACCATAACATATACCTAATAATGGGAGGTCACTGGTAAACACAACATCAGGTGCTTTCACGTGCAATGACTCATTTACTGATTCTGGCCCACCAGATAAAATAATACCATTCGCATTAAAATCTATTATGTGCTGCTCGTCACAATCATACGGGTAAATCTCACAATAAACGCCTATTTCGCGTACTCTTCTAGCAATAAGCTGTGTGTATTGTGATCCGAAATCAAGAATAAGAACCTTACTCTGATGAATATCCATTCATGTCTCCTATAATAATTACCCGTTATTATTTAAGGTTGAAATTATTAACGAAAACTTTAGCAAAGTAATTAATTTTTTATTATTTTTTGAAAGATTTAATTGGATATTGATTTGATAGAATAAAAAAAGATGAGCTATATTTAAATCTATTATTCGTCTTCTAAACTAGAAGCGTATGCAGATGAATCCATTAAATCATCTGTTTCTGCCTCATTAGATAATTTAATTTTAAATATCCAACCTTCTGAATATGGTTCGTCATTTACAAGGTTTGGAGATGATTCTAAATCTTCATTAACCTCAACAACTTCGCCAGAAACAGGTGAATATACATCAGATGCTGCTTTAACCTGTCTCTTA
>CAJXRW010000021.1 GCA_913060525.1 uncultured Gammaproteobacteria bacterium | reverse complement strand
CGAGATTTCTGCCTGTCTCGTGGGCTCGGAGATGTGTATAAGAGACAGGACCAGAAGTAATATCAACCTGACCACCATTAAAATTAACAGCATAAATTCCTTTATCGACTGACTTTATCATTTCTTCTAGTTTTGATTCTCCAGGCAGCATATAGGTATTTGTCATCCTAGGCATTGGAATATGTGCATAAGACTCTCTTCGGCAGTTTGCAGTTGATGATGTTTTCATTAATCTGGCATTAAGTTTATCTTGCATATACCCAACCAGCTTACCATTCTCAATAAGAATATTTTTTTGTGAAAGTGTACCTTCATCATCTATATTCAGTGAACCTCTTCGATCAGAAATTGTGCCGTCATCTACTACCGTACATAAATTTGAAGCAACTTTTTTCCCCATTAGATTAGAATAATATGATGTTTTTTTGCGATTAAAATCTCCTTCAAGTCCGTGCCCTACCGCCTCGTGTAACAACACTGCTGGCCATCCTGGACCAAGTATCACTGGATAAGATCCTGCTGGCGCAGGTTTAGCTTCAAGATTTCGATTTGCTCCTTCAACAGCACGCTCTACATATTGTTTCCACAGATTATCACTCAGAAAAAACTCATAGCCACAACGACCACCTCCACCACCGTGGTAGCTTTCTCGCTGACCATTTTTTTCAATAACAACAGAAACATTTAATCGCACAAGCGGACGAATATCTGCGGCATATACCCCATCCGTAGAAGCAACCAAAATAACATCGTATTCACCAGCAAGATTGGCACGTACTTGTATGATGTTGCCATCAAGGGATCTGGCGTAACGATCTATTTCTTTAAGTAAATCTGTTTTTTGATTAGCTGTGAAACTCTCCAAAGGGTTATAAGAAATATAGAGATTATCTTGTTTACGCTTAACTTGGTTTGTTTTGACCGTTCCTTCCTGTCCAAATCGAATAATTTCACGGGATTTTTTTGCTGACTCAATAATTGAAGTAGTTAGTATATCATCAACGTATGAAAAACCCGTTTTTTCCCCAGACACACTCCGAACACCAACACCCTGGTCAATACTAAATGCACCTGTTTTAATAATACTTTCTTCTATCAACCAAGACTCGCTAATGGTTTTTTGGCAGTAAATATCTCCGTAATCAATGCCATTTGCCGTTAATTTACCCAAACTCTGTAATAAATTTGCTTGGTTAACGTCGGTTTCTGAGAATAAAAAATCTTCGGCTTGTTCAAGAATATTATGCATATTTGTTTGTTCTATTTATTCAAAAAGTTGATGATCACCACCACCATACCTTAAGACTTCAGGTGGAAATGAAGTGAAATCAACTACAGTTGTTGGATCATATCCACAATAGCCTGCATCCACTATAATATCAACCTGGTCAGATAGATTACTATCGACATCTTCTGGATAGATCAAAGGTGCTTCATCTCCAGGCAATATCAAGGTTGTACTTAATATGGGCTCACCTAATGCGTCAGTAATTAGCAATGGAACTGGGTGATCAGGTATCCTTATCCCAATTGTCTTCTTTTTTTTATTCAACATCAAATCAGGTACTTTGCTTGTCGCAGATAAAATAAATGTAAAACCACCAGGGGTACATCGTTTTAAAACTCTATAAGTTGGATTATCTACTTTTGCGTAAACTGAAATTTCTGACAAGTCACGACAGATAACTGTAAAATTATGTGTATCATCAAGTTGGCGTATTTGTTGTATTTTTTTGATCGGTTTTTTTGAACCCATCTTACAACCCAGTGCATACCCTGAGTCAGTAGGATAAGCAATCACCTTACCGTTTTGAATCTCGTTAATCAAATCCGTTAAAACTTGTTGGTGTGGACTATAGGGGTTTAGTTCAATATACTTGCTCATAGCTCATACTTACCTATTCAGATAAGTGATTGTAGCATTTTTTATAAATTTGAGGTTGTAATGAAGAAACTAATTTTTGATTTTTTCCCACTGGTTATATTTTTTGTCGCATTTAAACTCTACAACATATACGTTGCAACAGGTGCGCTTATGGTTGCATCAAGTATTCAGATTATCTACGAATACGTAAAATACAAAAAAATTGAACCCATGCATATTATCACGCTTGTGTTAGTTATTATTTTTGGTGGACTAACAATCTATTTTCATAACGATCGATTTATTCAATGGAAAGTATCTATATTAAAATTGGCTCTTCGCCGCGATTTTTTTAGCTTCACAATTATTCATGAAAAAGCCGATTATCCAACTACTAATGGAGAAAAGTGTCCAGTTACCTAAAAAGGTATGGCGTAATCTTAACTATGCTTGGATTATTTATTTCATTCTACTTGGGTGTCTCAATATTTATGTCGCTTATTATTTTAGTTTAAACGCCTGGGTTAACTTCAAGTTATTTGGTCTAATGGGTTGTACAATTATTTTCATAATTGCCCAAAGTGCATACCTATATAAACATATCGATCATAACAATCGAGGTTAAACTAACTCCTATCTATATTAAAAACACGTATTCAATACGGGATATTTAAGAAAATTTTCAAGATAAAATGATCGATTATCACACGCAGAAAGTCGATTATGAAAAAACCTGCCAACGCAATCGCAACATTTCTCATAGCACTACCAATTTTAATCATAATACTATTTTGTCTGTCACTGATATTCAGTTCTACCACCTCTCATAATCAACAGACCAAGGAACCTATTCACCAAACAGAGATTACCAACCACACCAATAACCACAGTAATTCAAGCCCGTAAAAGAGCACTTCTACTTTTAGTGATTGCATTCAGCTATAATTACTTTTATATTTTGGGTTTTTTGAACTTCGATAAGGGAAAAAGTGGGAAAACATAATATCTCTACATTAGGATTACTATTTGCATCTGTTAGTGCAATTTTAGGATCTGGTTGGCTATTTGCATCGTATTACACCTCTATGTATGCAGGGTATGCATCTATAGTCTCATGGATAATTGGTGCAATACTTGTCACAATTATTGCATTTGTTTTTGCAGAGGTATGTACCAGTGTCCCTGTTTCAGGCTCTAGCACACGAATCCCTCACTATACACATGGGACAACAACTAGTTATACTTTTTCTTGGATTATATGGCTTTCGTATTTAACGCTTGCCCCTACTGAAGTACAAGCCATTATCCAATATATGTCATTTTACTTCCCAACACTTGTCCATGGCAATGGCGGATTAACTGGACACGGATTAATTTTAGCCATAGTTCTGATGTTAATCGTGACAATTTTAAATGGCTATTCTTTAAGGTGGTTACTAAAAGCAAATACATTCTTAACTGTGTTCAAGCTTATCATCCCTTTATTTATTGGTGTGGTCGTGCTTTATCATTTTTTACCTGGCAGCAACTTATTGACCAACATGACAAATGATTTTGCGCCTTTTGGTGCCCATGGAACAATGCAGGCTGTCTCGATCGGAGGTATCGCATTTGCGTTTACAGGCTTTAAAATTGCTGCGGAAATGGCTGATAGCACTAAAAATCCAAAAGTTGCATTACCTGTAGCTATTATTGGTTCGATCGCTATTTGCCTCGTTATTTTTATCATTCTTCAATTTGCATTTCTTGCTAGCATCCATGTAAATGAAGGGGATACAAGTTGGACCAATTTAACCTCAAATGATCAATTTGGACCATTTGCTACTATCGCCAAACAAGGTGGAATAGAGTGGCTAATTCCTTTTATATTTGCTGGTGCGATAATTGGTCCATTTGCTGCTGGCTTAATGTACTTTGGTAGCGCAGCTCGATCTCTACATGGCATGAGTTCAAATGGTTATCTTCCATCAATACTAACCAAATTATCACCTACTGGTGTACCAAGAGCCTCAATCACTGTGAGTTTTTTGGTCGGAATGATTATGTTTGCACCATTCCCAGGCTGGAATGAAATGGTTAAATTCTTAACTGCATTAATGGCGATGACCTATTTAACCGCATCAACAAGCTTGATCACACTTAGACATAGACTTCCTGAGCTTAATCGTCCATTCAAACTAATAGCTGGTAAAACATGGTCAGTGCTAGGTTTTTTTGCAAGCACGCTCATTATATATTGGAGCGGCTGGGATGTTATTTCAAAAGTTGGCATTACGGTATTAATTGGCTTAGCAGTACTATTCATTTACTTAAAGGTGGATAGAAAAAGTATTCCTTTAAATATTAAGCAATCTATTTGGATATGGGTGTATCTAATTGGGATCACATTAATTTCTTATCTAGGTAATTATGGTGGTATAGGTCTAATACATCCCGCTATTGCATTTATTCTAATGGGAATTTTATCGATTGTTAGTATGCTAATTGCAATGGTCTTCACACTACCCACAGACGTAATTTCATCTAACATAAAAAAGGCTCTATCAAATAAATATCAAATGTAATTTTTTATGTCCTTTTCTCATAACGAGATTGAATCGATTAAAGCATATTCTGCATCAATAGGTATCGATCAATTATCTTTCTCAAATACAGACCTATCAAAATACATCCCCGCCTATAAAGACTGGATCAATAAAAATTATCATGGTTCGATGGCTTATATGACCAAACACGGTAAAAAAAGATTTATACCTGAATTGCTTATACCTGATACAAAATCAGTCATTGTTATCGCTTATAACTATTTTAATAAAGAATATAAATATAAAAATATAAAATCTAACCTAAAAGAAGTAGGTGAAAATGGCATTATCTCCCAATATGCAGTTGGTCGAGATTACCATAAAGTAGTAAAGAAAAAATTAGCTAAAATTGTAAAGTTTGTTGGAAATATCAAGCCAGATATACAATGCAGGATATTTACAGATAGCGCACCTGTACTGGAAAAAGCACTAGCAGAAAAATCTGGCATTGGTTATATCGCCAAAAATAGCATGCTTATTTCACCCAAATATGGATCATTCTTCTTTTTAGGCGTTATTTATACAAATCAAGATTTGCCCTTAGATTATTCTCCCAAGATAATTCCTGACTTATGTAATTCCTGTAACGCTTGTATTAAAATTTGCCCAACGGGTGCTATTGATAAAAATAAAATGATAGATGCACGTAAATGTATTTCCTATCTTACTATCGAAAACAAGGGATCCATTCCCATTGAATACCGTAAGGCAATTGGTACAAGAATATATGGATGTGATGATTGCCAACTTATTTGTCCTTGGAATAAAAATAGCAATATAACCAAAGATGATGATTTTTTTTGTCGAGATATTTTTAAAGAATCAAAACTAATCGATTTATTCTTTTGGGACGAAAATGACTTTCTTAAATACACTGAAGGTTCGGCAATTAGAAGAATTGGTTATTTAAGCTGGATTCGAAATATTGCGATTGCACTTGGAAATTTAACACCTTCTGACAATGTTAAGAACATATTAAAAATAAAATTAAACCAAGTTGATAATGAACTCGTTCGAGAACACATCGAATGGTCTATCAATAACCATCAATCAGGGTAAGCTTTGGCATAGTAATTACAATATTATCATCATTCATGCTAGTATTATGGCTAATAAAATTCATTTAGGATATATCATGGCCAACATGTATGATGTCGTTGTTATCGGTAGCGGCCCAGCTGGTGAAGGTGCTGCATTAAAGTGTGCAAAACAAGGTAAAAAAGTAGCTATTGTTGATGATAAACTAACAGTTGGTGGAAACTGTATTCACAAAGGCACAATCCCAAGTAAAGCATTAAGACATGCTGTGCAGAATAGTGAAACACATACAAAATACTCTGATTACACTTATCCGCAAATGCTGCACACAGCACAAGCAGTGATCGATCAACAAGTAGAATTACGTTATGGCTTTTATAAACGTAACGACATTGACATGTACACAGGTAGAGCGGTATTTTCCACTCCGAATAAAATGATTATTCATAATGTTGATGGGAATAGTGAACAGATCACAGCTGATTATTTCGTTATTGCAACAGGGTCGAGACCGTATAGACCTGCTGATGTAGACTTTAGCCATCCAAGAATTTTAGACTCAGACAAAGTATTACAACTAGATGATGAACACATAAAATCTATTACGATATACGGGGCAGGTGTAATCGGGTGTGAATATGCTTCTATATTCCGAACACTTAAAATAAAAACAAACCTAATTAATACACGTTCTCAACTTCTTTCTTTTTTGGATGATGAAATTATTGATGCACTCAGTTACCACTTGAGGGATCAAGGCGTCAGGATTCGACATAATGAAACTTATGAGAGCATAACAGCGGATGAAAATGAGGCTCAAATCAAGTTAAACTCTAAAAAAGTCATTAAATCAGACTATGTACTATTTGCTCAAGGAAGAACTGGTAATTCTGATTCATTAAGTTTGAATAAAATAGAAATTGAAACTGATTCTCGAGGCTCAATTAAAGTCAATGATAGTTACCAGACCCTAAAACATCCAAATATATACGCTGTTGGCGATATTGTCGGCGCTCCTTCTTTGGCTTCAGCTGCTTTCGATCAAGGCAGGTTTGCAGCAACACATATCACAACAGGCAAGTGTGACGCCCACCTTGTAGAGAATATTCCAACAGGGATATATACACTACCTGAAATAAGCTCTATCGGTAAGACTGAAAAAGAGCTTACAAATGAAAAAATTCCTTACGAGGTTGGTCACGCATCATTTAAAGATTTAGCTCGGGCTCAAATTACTGGTGAAAAAACTGGTATGCTCAAAATAATATTTCATAGAGATACATTACAAATTTTAGGTATACACTGCTTTGGTAGCCAAGCATCTGAAATTATACATATTGGTCAAGCCATTATGGCTCAAAAAGGTAAAGCAAATAGTTTAATGTACTTTATTAACACTACTTTCAACTATCCAACTATGGCTGAGGCTTATCGAGTTGCTGCATTAAATGGCTTAAACCGATTATAAATTTTACTTGTTTTAACCATTGGCGTTAATTAAAAATAAAACCACTATGCCTAACACCATTGAAACCAGTCCGTATATTCTTAACTTACCATCCTCAGTTTCTGCAATTTTTTTAATATACTCTTTGTATTTATCGGGCGAGATAAACGGCATGATTCCTTCAAAAATTAAAAACAAACACACACCTACGAAAAAATTCTCCCAAGTCATATATTTTACTTACTATTACTTACTGTAGGATTAAAATGCTTGAAGAATTGACCTTCTGGTTTCAATATCAAAACATCATTACCCTGCGCTAAACTCGCATTGTAGGCTTGCATGCTTCTTAAAAACTCATAAAAACTCAAGTTTTTATCATAGGCATTAACATATATTTTTGCCGCTTGCATTTCACCTTCGGCTTTAATTTTTTTAGCGCTACTTTCAGCTGTTGCATTAATAACAGTAACTTCAGCATCTGCTTGAGCTTTTATTTCTTCAGCTAATTGCTGTCCATTTGCGCGAATTCTTGAGGCATCTTTTTCTCTTTCTGAACTCATTCTTTGATAAACTGATTCCGTTACAGTACTAGGCAAGTCGATAGACTTAACACGCGCATCAACAATGTCAATACCTAAACGTTTACCCTGTACCTTTACTACCTTCATTAACTCGCTAATTAGTTCATCACGATGATTGTTAACTAACTCCTGAATCGTACGCTTACCAACTTCATCTCTAATCGTACCAGCAACCACTTGTGACAATAATGTATCAGCTTTAGAGACATTGCCTGATGTTGCACGATAGAATTTTGATATATTATCGATACGCCATTCAACATACGCATCAACACGTACATCTTTTTGTTCTTTGGTAACAATACGAGATGAGTCAATATTCAGTGAGCGCAACCTCATGTCATATTTTTGTTCTGTATCAGCCAACGGCGTTTTAAAATGCAAGCCTGGGCCATATACTATTTCTTGACCCTGATCATCAGTTTTGATTTTACCCAGGTTCAATACAATTGCACTTTCAGACTGATTAACCGTGAACATTGAACCAGACAGAATAAAAATGGCAACGATTATAAGAACTAATAATCCGATTAACTTGTTCATTGATTCGCCTCCAACCAGCGTAAATACTGCATCTGTTTTTGTTGAAGGTCATTCGAAGACGTTGTGTTTACAGGTTTATATTTCAAAGGAGCGACACCTGACCCTTGACTCGTATCATTATTTTGTCCGTTTACATTCATATTGCTTAACTGGTTTATATTATCAGACATATAAAACAAGTTATTATTTCCATTACCTTCTACTATAAAAACTTTATTACTGGAAAATACTTTCTGGAGTGTATCAAAATAAATTTGTGTTTCTACTACTTCTGGTGATTTTTCGTAAATTGGTAAAAGCTCATTAAACTGAGCAATATTACCTTGAGCCTGAAGAATAAGCCCTTGTTTATATGCATCAGCCTCATCTAGAATACGTTGAGCTTGACCTTTTGCTATTGGAACAATTCGATTAGCATAACTTGATGCCTCATTTTGTAATTTCTCACGATCTTCTCTTGCCTTTATCACATCATCAAAAGCAATTTTTACCGCTTCTGGTGGTCTCGCTGGTTGCATGAGCACTTCATTGATTTTTATACCCGCTCTATACTTATCCAGTAGTGAAGTTAGCTCAGCTTCAACTTTATCTGTAATTTGTTTACGATTCGTTGTCAATATATCTTGTAATTGACTTTGACCAATTACTTGTCTAACAGAACTATCCAATGCCTGAGACAAAAGGTGTCTTGGGTCAGTTGTGTTAAAAAGATAATCTTGGATATCACCCACATGATATTGAACAGCAAATGATACGTGAACAATATTTTCTTTAGATGTCAACATTTCTTTATCTAAAGTAACTGTATCAACCGTATCCACATTAACTTTAGTAACACTATCAATAAATCTTGGGTACCAGTGTATACCAGGATGAACTGTATCTATATATTTTCCAAACCTCAGAACTGCAGCTTCTTCAGGTGGCTTAACAATATAAATACCACTTAATGCCCAAATAACGACTGCGATTATTATGAAAAATGAAATCAACCATTTAAATTCAGGAAAATTAAAATCTGAAGAGCCTCCACCAGACGAGCCAGATTTTCCAGCAGTTTTTTTATTACGTTTTCCACCAATAAAATTTTTAATCGCTTTTTCTAGATCTGGTGGTCCTTGATTATCAGGTTTTTTCCCCCAAGGGTTCTGATTCTCTGATTTTTGCAACCAGCGCATATCGTCCTTAATACTTTAGAGTTGCTAACATTCTCCTCTAAAACACCTATCCAATTCAAGGTTGTTATTCTCTAATGTATTTAATAAATCTTCTCTGGCTATATTTACTAATAACAGATAGTCACCCTGCTCTGAAATTTCTTCGCTTTCAACGACTCCTAATTTATATAAACTCGCCCGCACTTTTGGTTGACTCACAGGTATGGTTAACTGCCCCCTGCACCACGATTTATGAAAATGATGTGCTATTGCCTCATACAATAGGTCAACGCCATTTCCAGTAGCTGCTGACATCCAGACAGATTTTGGCGCATCACACTCTTTGTCGTATATAATTTCTGGAGTAAAATTACCCAATAAGTCAATTTTATTATATACCTCAATTATTGGTTTTTGATCAGATTTAATTTGCTTTAGAACGATTTTAACTTGCTCGATATATTCAGCGTGACTAGGGTCAGAAGCATCAATAACATGAATTAATAAATCAGCTTCCATCGCTTCTTCAAGCGTAGCGGAAAATGCCTCAACCAAATCATGAGGTAAATTCTTTATAAACCCAACTGTGTCTGAAAACACTACCGTGCCATATTGAGGCACTTCAACTTTGCGTAAAGTTGGATCTAACGTGGCAAATAATTGATCCTGAACATATACATTTGCTTTAGTAAGCACATTAAATAAAGTAGATTTTCCAGCATTTGTATAACCGACAAAAGCAATTGTAGGGATGTCAGATTTATGCCTTGAGGCTCTCCCTAATCGACGTTGTTTTTTTACTTTTTCAAGCAATAACTGAACAGCACCAATTCTATCACGAATCATTCGTTTATCGAGCTCTAACTGTGTTTCACCTGGACCGCCACGTACTCCTATACCACCTTTTTGTCTTTCTAAATGCGTCCAACCTTTAACAAGACGTGTCGACTGATAATTTAAATGAGCAAGCTCAACCTGTAAGCGACCTTCACGTGTTTTTGCGCGCTGTGAGAATATTTCTAGAATCAATCCTGTCCGATCAATTACTTTACAATTTAGTTTTAATTCAAGATTCCTCTCTTGAGATGGTGAAATCGGATGATTAAATATAACCAAATTAATCTCTTGATTAGAAATAATATCCAATAACTCTTCGGCTTTTCCTGAACCAATAAAGAACTTGGAGTCAGGTATACTTCTGTTTACCTCAAGTGAATCAATGACAATTAAATTAGCAGCTTTGGCCAAACCGACTAGTTCATCCAAATCTGCATTTAACTCAAATTTTGTAGAGAATGTGACATTTACCAGCAAACACTGATCGCCACCTTGCTTTGCTTCAAAGAGTTGCAAGGATCAAAGCCTTTTATTTTTGCTCAGAAAAATCTTCCTGTACGTGATCAAAATCCTCATCATCAATTGAATTACCATCAACAACTAAATCATCTGATTGATCGTGAGATTGTTGATTATGACTTGTATGCTGGTGATGTTGATTATAATTACTATAAACAAGCTTAACAGCTTTTGAAGGTACAATCGTAGAAACAGCATGCTTATAAACCATTTGGTTCACATTATTTCTCAATACGATTGAAAACTGATCAAATGCTTCGATATTTCCCTGAAGCTTAATACCATTAACTAAATAAATAGAAACAGGAATTTTCTCTTTTCTAAGCGCATTTAAGAATGGATCCTGCAATGTTGATGTTCTAGACATTTATATTCCCTCATTTATTTTTATTATTATACTTCCGCCTAATGACGCAAACTTTTATGTTTCGAAAATTCTACCAATAATCGAGCTATTATCCAATTACTTTTGAATTTTATTATGAATGAAGCATAACACGGATTCTCCTAAATTTTCACTCAAAGAATCAAATTTATTAATATAACAACTAGACCAGTTTCTTAACCAGGTTAATTGTCTCTTTGCAAGTTGCCTTGTTGCAACTATTGATTTCTCAACAAATGTATCATGATCATACTCACCGGAAAAGTACTGCCAAGCTTGTCGATAACCAACGCAACGCATGGATGGCAAATTACTTGTAAGTCTTTCATCGTTATATAAATCTTTAAACTCATCCAAGAAACCTTTTTCGAGCATAATGTTAAAACGCCTATCTATCCTGTCGTGCAAAATACGTCTATTTGATGGTTCAATCGAGATAAACTCAACTTCTAACTTAAGCCCAGCCCTGTTAGACTTCACTATATCAGAATATCGACTACCAGTTATCTCCATTACCTCAAGCGCCCGTTGAATTCTTTGAGAATCGTTTGGTTTAATTTTACTCGCTGTCAAAGGGTCTTTTATATTTAATAAATGATGTAGATATTCCCAGCCTGATAATTTAGCCTTGTTTTCTATATCAGCCCTTATACTTGTGTCTCTGTCTGGCAAATCTGACAAGCCATCTAATAACGCTTTAAAATACATCATCGTACCACCTACTAGCAATGGCACTTTTCCTTTTGATTGAATTTCAGCAATTGAATTATTACAGTCAGATATAAATTGCGCAGCAGAATAATTTTGGTACGGCTCAACTATATCAATAAGATGGTGGGCATATCTATTCCTCTCGGCTACAGAGGGTTTAGCTGTACCAATATCCATCTTCTTATATATTAAAGCTGAATCAACACTAATTATTTCAAATGGGTAGTTATCGCAAAGTTTAAAAGAAACATCTGTTTTTCCTGATGCAGTTGGTCCTGCAAGAATGAACACTTTATTAGTTAACACGAAAAAACACTAATTATTGATTTCTACAGGAATCTCTTTTTTGATCTCTGCCAAATATAGCTGGTATATGTATGAACCATAAGTTTGTTGTAATAATTGACCATACATCATGCCTTGCATTTTATTATCATTTTCAGGTATCGTAATTTTTGTGACTGCAAAAACGCCATAACCATCTTTCAATTTTACAACGTCAAAATTAGGTTTTGCCGTAGATGAGAGCTTAGCCGACATATAATTTTGTACCCGACCAGGAGAAAATAGTTTACTATCACGAGAAATAGCCTTAATTTCCTTAAATTGATACTCACTATTTCCCTCACCAGAATTCAAGGTACTTGCAATTTTTTGAGCCTCTTGTTTTGCAAGTTCATCCTGTTTTTGCAATTCAAGCCTGTCTGATATTTCTTGTTTAACTGAAGCTAAAGACTTGACAGATGATGGCACATAACTGCGCAAATGAATGATCACCAACTCAGTATCACTTATATTAATTGGGTCACTATTATTCTTGTCCTTTAGAACGTTATCACTAAAAGCAGAATTAATTACTTGTTGATTACTAGCAATACCACTTTTTTCACCTTCTCTAGTAAATTCCGACGTAGTCTGAACTTTTAGGTTTAATTTCTTAGCAACGAAATCAAGTGATTGAGGATTTTCAAAAGCTAAATTAGACATTTCATTACCCAATGAGGAATATTCTCGCTCCGCTTTTTGTGACTTTATCCTATGTACTATTTCCTGCTTTACATCAGAAAATGATTTCTGAAATGCTTCTTTAATACCTGTTAACTTAATTATTTCAATACCATCTTCTGTTTTTATAGGTGCTGTATCACCAACCTTTTTTAAGGCAAACAACGCATTGTTAATAGTTTCTTGCTTCGGATCAGTTGAAGTAACTTCTACCCAACCCATTTTACCGCCATCTTTCTTTGCCAAGATATCATCAGAATATTCGGTAACTAGTTTACTAAAGTCTTTTCCTGATTTAACTTGATCAATAATGCTTTCAGCAGTTTTATTAATGTTTTTATTATTTTGATCACTCTTCAATAAAGTAATTTGAGAATATTCTCTGGTTTCGGGTTTGTAAAAAGCTAATTTATTGGAATCATAATAAGCTAATTCCTGCTCTTCTGTTGGTTCAATGTCTTTTGCAAGCAGATCTACTGATAATTCAATATAGTCCACACTTACTTTGGCTGGAGTTTTAAAATCATTATTATGATTTTGATAATAAGCATCAATCTCTTTGTCATTTATGATAGCCCTATCAGTAAAATCTTCTGCAAGGAATTCTACCTGTTTGATATCTCGTTTTTGCAACATAATATCAACATAATCATCCATTTCACTTGGCAAAACAAATATAGAACCAGCAAGACCATATGCCACTTGATTTGAAATTGCATTATCTTTTATGTCATTCCGTATCTCAGACAAAGAAAGACCGCTTTTAGATATAAAATACTGAAACTTATTTTCTGAAAACTGGTTATTTTCCTGAAATGCAGGAATTCCATATATAACTTGATCAAGCTGCCCAGTACTTATATTTGCCCCCATCATTTCAGCAGAAACTACTTTAAGCTTGCTATCAATCAATGCTTTTAATGCCATCTCTCTTAAAGCCACATTATCTTTATCTGGATACTGACTTACCAAGTTATTCATAACATTATTAAGTTCATTTTGAGAGATATTCAAATCACCTACAGTCGCAACGGTTCTAGACGATTGAGGACCACTTTCGAAATAATTACCAATACCAAACAAAATAAAAACAAGGCTAATACCGACAATAATTGTCCAGGTTATCCAGCCTGAGAGCTTATCACGCATTACTGTAAGCATGAAAGTAGTCTCCAAATAATGACATGAAAAATAAAGACAGGTCTACAGACATAAGACCTGCAAACCAATTTCAACAATATACCTTAATTAACAGAATCTTTAAGCAATTTACCAGCCTTAAAAGCAGGAACTTTTGATGCTTTAATTGTCATCTCTTCACCAGTTTTAGGATTACGTCCTTGGCGTGAAGCTCTCTCACGAACTTGAAATGTACCAAAACCTACTAAGCCAACGCTATCGCCTTTTGTTAAAGCATCGGTAATAGACTTAATTGTAGAATCTAACACTCTTTGAGCTGTTTGCTTAGAAACATCTGCATCTCTTGCAATCGCACTTACCAATTCTGCCTTGTTCATTATATTCCTTAACTTAATTTCAATAGATAATTCATTTATAGCAATCAAAGAAAAATACGTCAACATAGGTTACAACAAAAAAAAATGAACCAGACAATATGAGCAAAATACCAGTTATTTCTTAGCCTCTAATGCGATATCTAATACTTGATCAATTTTTTTGACAGGTATAATTTTCAGGCTTTTCGTTATCTTCTCAGGCATCTCAATCAGATCTTTTTTATTTTCATCAGGAATAATAACAGTTTTAATTCCACCCCTAAGCGCGGCTAAAAGTTTCTCTTTTAATCCACCAATTGGTAACACATCTCCTCTAAGCGTAATCTCGCCAGTCATAGCGACATCTGACCTAACAGGTTTTTGAGTGAGCGCTGACACCAGCGCTGTACACATACCAACCCCCGCGCTTGGACCATCTTTAGGGGTCGCGCCTTCAGGAACATGGATATGTAAATCATGACTCTGCAGATAATCTTCGGCAATACCCCACTCTACCGCTCTTGAGCGAACCACAGTGGTAGCGGCCTGAATAGATTCCTGCATCACATCACCAAGGGAGCCTGTAGAAATCACACGTCCTTTACCCGGTGTAGAAACGCTTTCAATAGTGAGCAGCTCTCCACCAACGGATGTCCAAGCCAGTCCCGTTACCTGCCCGATCTGATCTTGCTCTTCAGCACGACCAAAACTGAACTTACGCACACCAAGATAATGCTCAAGCAGCTCTTCGGTCATGGTGACTGTTTTGGCCTCGCCGCTTAGCAAATGTTCCTTCCTGTCTCTTATACACATCTGACGCTGCCGACGATCTACTCTG
>CAJXRW010000020.1 GCA_913060525.1 uncultured Gammaproteobacteria bacterium | reverse complement strand
GCAGCGTCAGATGTGTATAAGAGACAGATATATTACTATACTTAACCCATTAAGAAACACTGCCACTAAATAGCCATGACGCCGAGAAATATAGAAAACCCATATATATGTGCTGTGGTACCTGTATATAACGAAGAAGCACTTATATCTGAATTCGTTAAAGCATTAGATAAAAAACTTTCTTCTTTAACTAATAAATATAAAATGGTTTTTATTAATGATGGTAGCAGGGATGCGACTGCTAAAAATATCCAAGAAATTTCTAAAGACCACCCTATCGAGTTTATTAGTTTTGCTCGTAATTTCGGTAAAGAAGCTGCGCTATGTGCAGGTTTACAAGCAGCAAATGATGCTGACGCAGTTGTTATACTTGATTCGGACTTTCAGCATCCACTTGAAGTAATAGACACCTTTTTTGAAAAGGGGCAGGCAGGTTATTCAAATATTTATGGCATTCGCACCAGACAAGATCAAGGAAAATTAAAAAGCTTTCTATCAAATGCTTTTTATGAATTCAATAATAAAATATCTAGGATTCATATACCCGCCAATGCAGGTGATTTTAGAATGCTTGACAGAGAAGTTGTTCAAGCATTAAATACCTTACCAGAAGTCAACCGTTTTATGAAAGGATTGTATGCCTGGGTTGGATTTGAATGCTGTGAAGTGCCATTCACCGTTGCTGATCGTGCAGATGGGGGAAAAAGTCGCTGGAATTATAAAAAGTTATTCAGTTTAGCGCTTACAGGCATTATCTCCTTCTCTGATGTGCCATTGAGATTAATTTCTCTTATGGGCTTTATCATCTCATTTTTTGCCATTATATATGGCATCTACATTATATTTGAAGTATGGATCTTTGGTGTCGAGACTGATGGTTTTCCAACACTCGCAGTAAGCATCATGTTTTTTGGTGGGGTACAGCTAATATCACTCGGAATAGTAGGTGAATATATCAGCCGCATATTTAATGAAGTAAAACGGCGACCTCAATACATTATTAATCAAAATGAAAGTAGAAACCTTAACCAAGAACAACCAAACAAATAATGACCACTGAAACGGATAACATCATAAAAAAATGCCTAAGGAATAAGACCTTTAGACAACTTTTTATATTTTGCTTTATAGGTGGGCTTGCCTCTATTGTCAACTTTATCGTTTTAATATTCATTGTTGAGGTTTTTGATTGGAAGCCACTTCCTGCAAATGTAATTGCTTTTTTTCTTGCGTACCAAGTGAGTTTTTTTGGTCACCATCAGCTTACATTTAGAAATCAAGCAACTTCTAGGAAAAGAGTTGTATGGATTAAATTTTTAGTGGTTGCATTATTCAGCTTTGTTCTAAATGAAGGACTCTTTGCCGTATATTTATTTTTTATTCCATACTATCAACTAGCACTTTTTTGCACTCTAATAACAGTGCCACCAATCACCTTCGCGCTTGCCAAAGTGTGGGCCTTCAAGTAAAAAAACCTAATACTTTAGCCTCAATCGAGAAAATGCCTTCAATTCAACCTGACTATACGCGTCATATAACTCTTTTGCCAAAACCTCAGGTGTTTCTTCGGTTGTATCAATAATGTAGTCATACTCCATATTTTTATGTGAATAATCATAAGAACTATAACATAATCTGTCTAAGCGAGCAGAGTCTCGTTTAAGTTCTCGCTCTCTTACAGTTTGTTTTCTAGCTAACACCTTGACCAAAAATACTTCTTCATCCGTAAAAATATCAAGCAAAGCCTTATGCCATTCTAACTCCCAAAATTGTTCATCCCCTAACACATTGAAGCCTTTGTCAAGATAACTACGGATGCCCAAATATCTCGACTCAACGACCTTATTACCCTTAGCAGTATGCTTAAAAACTGGATATGATTGACCATGAATACCTAAATCTTCTATTGAAAATAATGCTTCTCTTACCTTATGGCTTTCAGGTAATCCAATATTATCTGGAAATAAATCAAAAAAGGAATCAATCCCAAAATGCAAAAATAATTCACCTTGAGTTAAGGCATAGTTCTGGAATGCTCTAGCAACTGTTGTTTTCCCTGCGCTAGAACCGCCATTTAAAATTATAAATTTACCTTTTGACATTATTCTAGATTATTTGACCGATCAAAAATAAGTTTATACAACCATAACAATAGTCGATAAGCTGTAACAATAATAATTGCAACCAAGATAATGACAAAAAGAAGTTTAAATACTTCCCAAGCTATAACTAAAGCAATAATTGCGACTATAACTATAATAATATCTCTTATAAAATCTGGCATAACACTTCCTATATTATTTTTACTTTTGCAAACTTACGCTTCCCCACCTGGAATATATCTTCTGTCCCAACATGGATTAACAATTTAGAGTCAGAAACTTTCTCACCACCCACTTTTACGGCGCCTTGTTTAATCATTCTCATTGCATCAGATGTGCTATTTACTAAATTTGCATCTTTAAGTAAATTTGCAATCATCAAACCATCACTATTTGCCTTCAACTCCACTTCAGGAATCTCATCTGGCATTTCTCCTTTGCGAAAACGGTTAATAAAGCTATCTATTGCCTTTAATCCTGCCTCACTACCATGAAAGCGTGATACAATCTCCTTGCCAAGTTCCATTTTTATATCACGTGGGTTAACACCCTCTCTAACGCTTTCTTTTAACTGACAAATTTGCGCTGTAGACTTAAAACTTAACAAGTCATAATATCTCCACATTAACTCATCAGAGATTGACATTATTTTGCCAAAAATATCATCAGGAGATTCAGTTATGCCAATATAATTTCCCAAGGATTTAGACATCTTCTGAACACCGTCAAGACCCTCTAATAAAGGCATTGTAATAACCACTTGTGGTTTTTGTCCATGTGATTTCTGAAGCTCTCTACCCATTAATAGGTTAAACTTTTGATCTGTTCCTCCTATTTCTATATCTGCTTTCATAGCGACAGAATCGTAACCTTGAATAAGCGGGTAAATAAACTCATGAATAGCTATCGATTGTCCAGACTTATACCTTTTAGAAAAATCATCACGCTCCAACATTCTGGCAACCGTGCTTTGAGCAGCTAACTTAACCAAATCAGACGCTGTAAGTGGATTCAACCAGCTTGAATTTCTATCAACAACTGTCAAATTTTTATCTAAAATCTTAAATGCCTGTTCCTGATAAGTTTTGGCATTTTCAATAATTGCCTCATCAGAAAGTGGCTTTCTAGTCGCACTCTTTCCTGTTGGGTCGCCAATCATAGCCGTGAAGTCACCTATCAAAAAATGAATTTCATGCCCAAGTTCCTGTAATTGCCTCATCTTATTTATCGCAACAGTATGGCCTAAATGAATATCTGGTGCAGTAGGGTCAAAACCCATTTTAACCGTCAAAGGTCTATTTTCTTTGAGTTTTAAGATAAGTTCATCTTCTAAGAGAATTTCATCTACACCACGGTAGATAATCTCGAGAGATTGGTCTATTGTACGTATCATCTATATTTACAGCTTATTTTAGTTTGCAATTATTGTAGCGGTAAATATAAATTTGATCGAGGTATTATTATCACTTGACTCACTTAATTAAAATAGATTTCAAGCTTTTATGAAAGTTCCTTTTGCAAGATTTAAGTTATCTGTTATAGTTGGTTAGCTTGTATATTAAATTTATAACTAGCTCTGTCAAAATTTACAGTTAAGACTAGGTAGCAAGCATTTTGGAAATGGCAATTTATGCCAAGAATATAGAACAACAAAACATACAGACATCTTAAAAATGTGCACAATATTTTACAAGTTTGACAAATTTAACTTATTTAAGCCAAATGCCTTCAATTCAAAGGAAGCTATAAAACTAGATAAAAAAATATCGTGCCTTAATGTCTGTATATAACAACAATTAAGGAATCTATAAAAATGAGAAAAATGCTCATTAATGCAACCCAACCAGAAGAAACAAGAATAGCAATCACCGAGAATGATAAATTATTTGACATTGACATAGAACACGTAGATCACGAACAGAAAAAAGCCAATATATATAAAGCAACTATTTCAAGAGTTGAACCAAGCTTAAATGCTGTTTTTGTTAGCTATGGGGAAGAAAAAAATGGCTTCTTACCAGCAAAAGAAATTTCCCCAGAATATTTTACAAAAAAAGTTAATCCAAATGAAAACCTCCCCCCGCTTAATGAAATCCTAAGAGAGGGACAGGAAATAATCATCCAAATCAATAAAGAAGAAAGAGGCACAAAAGGTGCCGCCTTGACTACATTTCTAACCTTGGCTGGCTGCTATGTTGTACTTATGCCTAACAACCCAAATGCTGGTGGAATTTCTAGAAGAATAGAAGGAAAAGAAAGGCAAACACTTAAGGAACTTATTGACTCCCTAAGTATACCAGAAGACATGGGCGTCATTATTCGTACCGCTGGCGTAGACAGGACACCAGAAGAAATTCAGTGGGATTTGAATATTTTATTAAACCTATGGGATGCTGTAAAAGCAGCTGCTGATACTGGCCCAGCACCATTTTTAATTCATCGTGAAAGCGATATCACCATGCGCGCCATTCGAGACTACCTACGTGATGATATCGATGAGATAATAGTAGATACAGATGAGGCATTCCAAGACTTAAGTCGTCAAATCGCCATGCTTCGCCCAGACTTTTTGAGCCGCCTAATAAAACTTGAGGGCAGCACTCCTTTATTTTCAAAATATCATATTGAAAGTCAGATAGAAAATGCATACCAGCGTGAAGTTAGATTACCATCAGGCGGTTCTATCGTCATTGACACGACAGAAGCACTTACTGCCATTGACGTTAACTCTTCCAGATCAACCAAACGCGGTAATATTGAAGATACAGCACTACATACCAATTTGGAAGCTGCAGAAGAAGCTGCAAGGCAAATACGTTTGCGTGATATTGGTGGGTTAATAATTATCGACTTCATAGATATGGAAAACACAAGCAACCAAAAACAGGTTGAAAATCATTTAGCTGATAACCTACAAAGGGATCGAGCAAAAATTCATTTAACTAGAATATCAAAATTTGGTTTAGTCGAAATTTCAAGGCAACGCTTAAGCTCATCACTTGATGAAACATCAACCATTGCCTGCCCAAGATGCGAAGGGCAAGGCATCATCAGATCAGTACAATCACTCGGATTATCAATTCTCAGACTAATCGAAGAGGAAGCGTTAAAAGAAAAAACAAATGAAGTGAGAGTCCAATTACCTATTACTGTCTCTACATTCTTACTGAATGAGAAACGGAATTCTATTAGCGAATTAGAGCAAAAACTAAACATTAAGATAGTCCTAATCCCTAATAGCAACCTAGATACACCGCATTACAAAATTCAAAGAATCTGGGGAGATGTATACAACGCGAACAAGCCTAGTCACGATCTCATCGAACCCAATAACAAGGATGCTGATACGTATAACCCAGCCTCTTCTAGCAAAAACAAAAAACAGCAACCCGCAATAAGGTCGATTCAAATGAGCGCTGCGCCACAAAATCAAAATGAAGGTTTTTTCTCAAAACTGGTTAAATCCATTTTTGGTAGTAACAATGAAAAACAAACCGTAAAAGATAAGCCAAAGAAACAAGTTAACGACATTCAAGATAAACAAGAGAATAGAAATGGCAAAAAAAATAATTACCAGAATACAAACCCAAACAAAAGCAATAACCAAAATAATAGAAGCAATAAGTACAAGAATGACAACAAATCTGCTAAGCCAAAATATAGCAATAGCAACCGCACCAATATTCATAAAAGTGAAGATTTAATTGACTTAGCAAATCGTGATAAACCGACCAATGAACAAGTCTCTAAGCCACCAGTCAATATCACTACGCATAAACCTACAGGCCTAAAAGTAACACCTCTTGTTTATAACGCAAAGACCCCTCAAAAACAAAAAGCAGAAGACCAAGTAAGCCAAATAGTAATAGATATTCTTAATAATAGCTCAAGCATTGCTGCTGACTCAGCCACTCAGGTTGAAACCGAGCTTACCGATAAAACCAATAGACCAAGTAAATATTTAAGGTTTGACGCTGTAAACATAGATAATATAAAAGAAAACAAAATAGCTAAAGAACCTGAAAAAAACAACAAACCAAAGTCATCAAATCAAGACAAAAGGCAAAATCAAGATCGCAATACTGAAGAATCATATAGTCCAGCTATAGACCCATCAACTCAAGGATTCATAGCTGTTGATATCATTAACATAACTGACCATCAACCGAAAGAAGCTGCGACCCTTGAAGATCAAAACTTGAGCAACAATCATGCAGAGAATATCCCAAGTCAAACCGATAAATCACATACAACCAAGGAAGATACTTTAGAAGTCTTAATTGAAACTTCGGAGGAAAAACAAACCCCAGGTTTTGATGTGATTGATGACAACATTGCCCCACCTGTTGAGACAGAGACAACCCAGCATAATAGTTTTGAGCAAGATGATGATCAACATATAACACCAGAAGATAGCTCAACCTCATCAGCACAATCCGAGGGTGCGAATAACCCACAAGAAACAGATAAAGAAATAAATGAAAATCTAAAAAGAAAATTGTCGCCAGCCCAGCTCGACGAAATGAGCGATTAGCTTAATTATTTAATTCTCCCAGGATATGCTATTCGGTAAAATTGCATGCAACTTAATACCAAAAGGACATGCACCGCATAATTAAAATGTAATAGTTTAGACCTGGTCTGCCACATCGCTTGAAAAAGAGAGAGTTACTCAATTTGATTATGGTGTTGAAACATCAATCAAATAAAAGAGGAACTCTCAATGAATTATATTAGCAATCCCGTCATCAAACATAAAGTTGGGATATTAAATCTAGCTGAAGAATTAGGAAATGTATCCAAAGCCTGTAAAATAATGGGTGTTTCCAGAGACACATTCTATCGTTACCAAGAACTGATGGAAGAAGGCGGAATAGAAGCCTTAATCAATAAAAACAAGAAAGTACCCAATTTTAAGAACCGTGTAGATGAAGCAACAGAGCAAGCTGTGATTGATTATGCTGTTGAACAACCTGCATTTGGTCAGCAGAGAACAAGCAATGAACTGCGCAAGAAAGGTGTTTTTTGTATCAGGTAGTGGTGTTAGATCAATTTGGCTTAGGAATAATCTAGAGAATTTCAAGAAACGTTTAAAAGCGCTTGAAGCAAAGGTTGCTAACGACGGAATTATTTTAACAGAATCTCAGGTTGCTGCATTTGAAAAGAAAAAGCACGATGATAAAGCTTGTGGTGAAATTGAAACAGCTCACCCAGGTTATCTTGGCTCCCAAGATACCTTTTATGTTGGTAATCTCAAAGGTGTAGGTCGTATATATCAGCAAACCTTCGTTGATACATATAGCAAAGTTGCATTTGCAAAACTCTATACAACTAAAACCCCTATCACAGCTGCTGATATGTTGAATGATAAGGTATTGCCATTCTTTGAATCTCAGGATTTACCCATGTTGAGGATTTTAACTGATCGTGGAACAGAATATTGTGGTCGTGTTGATCATCACGATTATCAGTTATATCTTGCTGTAAATGATATTGACCACACTAAGACAAAAGCCGCATCACCGCAAACAAATGGAATATGTGAACGGTTTCATAAAACGATCCTAGAGGAATTTTATCAAATCACGTTCAGGAAAAAATTGTATACAACAATGGAAGAATTACAAAAAGACCTGGATATTTGGATAGAATCCTATAACAATAATAGAACACATCAAGGAAAAATGTGCTGTGGGCGAACACCTATAGCAACTTTACTTGATGGTAAATCGGTTTGGGCTCAAAAGAATTTAGCTCAAATCTAAGCTGACAAGACACCATAAAAAAATGGGTAACTGTCAGATCAGGTCTGAGCTACTACAAATAAAGACCTTTCAAATAATTTACATCCTTACTCGATTGGTTCGGTAATCTGAGAAAAAATATTGATTAATATTGTCTATTTATTGACGAATCATTAATTTTTCAAGGTTTCGATTGCCTCATTACACCAACTTATAATCGCTTCTGCTGAAATAATACCCGCTTTTATAGTTAATAAATGATGTTTCATTTTAGGAGTTTGCTCTGCATTTGATGCTCGATCGTAATAGCGCTTATACTGCACAAGATCCTGTTCATGGCGCAGCTTATACTCTTTAATATGATCAATACTGACCATTGATGGTACATTCCAACCAAAGAATAATTTTAAGAGCAACTCATCTCTGTCTTTGGTGGGTTCAGGCTCTTTCTTTAACCACGCTTCCAGTAAAGACTTGCCCTGGTCGGTAATGATATACACTTTCTTCGGCTTATCAGTTTCTTTATTTTCTATATGAACATCGACAAATTTATCTTCAAGAAGTTGTTTAAGTGCTGGATAAATTGAACTATCACCTTCATACCAAAAATGATTGGTACTTTCATGCATTTTCTTTTTTAGGTCATAGCCACTCGCTTCCCCACTAGCAAGCATACCTAAAATAGCATATTTTGTTTTATTTTCTCTTGCCATTGCTACTATCCTTATTTATTGGCTTTTAATGAATATTCTGTTTAATGTATAAATGGTATGCCGCATAGACAAATCGACCAATAAAAGCACCCGTAAAAAGACCAGAAATAAACAATAAACTGTTCCATTCTAAGCGGGAAAAATCATATTGCGCCGCAATTAATGCAGCACATGAATACTTAATTGCAAAAGTAATGATAATCAAAAACAAGGTAAAAAAACTCCCTGGTACATATATAGTATGTTGTTCAGGAGCTATTTTGACCCCGATTTTATGATAGGGTAACCATCCTAATAAATAGGCACCAACCAGCAAACTTAACCCCCAGATTGCTATTTGCTCAACATTGATGCTGTTATGTTGAAATAATGTTTCAATCGACATATATAAGAATATAATAGGCAATATAATTAACTTTTTAATATGAACACTACCTCCTTTTACTGACTTAATACCAATAAATACAAGATAGACAATAATTAGATATACATACCACGGCGTTCCTGCAACAAATAGTTTAACTGTTTCCATATCAACTCCAATTAGGCTTTTTTAAGTAAATAAGTTTTTCGAAATATTAATAATATTATAATGGTTGGCGCTAGCACGTCTGTCCAAAAAATAGCGCCTGCATTTCCTGGGTTAAAATTATGCGCAACGACCATCTGTTTAATATGCCCAAGCGCTGCACCCCATAAAAATATAGTAAATAACAACGTGGTTGACTTCTGAAAACCAACACTAGCTCGACAAGCAAACAATCCACAAACGCCAAATGCTAAATTCGCAACACCCACTTCCCATTGAAATGGGCTATTTTTCCAGCCAATAAAACTAGCAGCCATATCGGGGAAACCACAATGCATAATAAAGCCCCAAATACCAAATAAACCAACCGCTAAAAAGAAAATGTAATTTAAATATAGGCTCACTGACCTTATGGAACTGGCTCTATCTGCTGTTAAACGAATATGTACAAATGCGAGCACTAAAGCTAATACAAAAGTCCATAACGGAACATCTGATAAAATAAAGGTAATGATTAAATTCAACATAATTTATCCCTCTGTTTAATAAACATCACCAAGATATATCATTATGATGCATCTGTCAAACATAAGTATGCATAATCAAATCTTATCGTCGCGATAATTAAAAAGTTAAACTTTCTTTATATCTTGTATTGTTTAAATATTAGAAAGGTATACTATGTATAAATAGAAAGCAAAGCTATCAACATGGAATGGAAATGAAAAAAATATTATCAATCGTATTAGTAACAATTATCAGCCTAACTTCAATAAGCTCATTTGCCATGAGTAACAATTATGTTAGTTACGTTACAACCCAAAGTAGTTTAGTTGCTCAATAAACATCATTGTAAGGCATAAAATTAAGCAAAGAATAAGCCTTTTTCAAGTTGTTCGTTTTAAGGCGATCCTAATCTCAAAATACTCAAACAGCACCTAACGTCAGAAGTTGATTCACGCTGAATAGATAGCGAATATACTTCTGCAAGCAGATACATGTGAAGCATATTGCAAACAGCAGAAATAACTATTTATATTTATTCTCACGCACAATCGTTACCGTACAGTCCGCTTTATTAATAATGGCATCAGCCGTTGACCCCAAGCGCCCGAACAGACTGTGGTGATGACCATTTAAAATAATTTTATCAACCTTCAGCTCTTTTGCTTTTTCTAATATGGCTTGCCTTGGCTCGACATGGACTTCAACGACAATATCATCCTCAGACAAACCCGTTTCGTTTGCTAATGTTTTAATTTGTTGGTGGGCTTGCTCAACCATTTCTTTTTCAATATCAAGTAAAGCCTGTCCTGGGATATAAACCGCTCCAGCATCCAGCGCACCTACCACACCTTTTAAAGCATTATACACTGTTATTTTAGCCCCAGATTTTTTAACCTCTGTGATTACTTTTTTGACGAGTTCATCAACTTGATCCGTTAGCTCAATTGCATATAAAACATGTTTTTGTTCTGACATAATATTCACCTTCTTTTTATCCACATGAATAAGTATATCTTATATGCTGCTAGATGCATTTGACCTTAATCAATGATAAGCAGTATTTACAATATTTTTAGCATAATATAATGCGCACCAATCCCAGGAATATCAAACTCTGAACCTTGTCTTACAAAGCCAATTTTCTGGTAAAAGTTGCATGCCGTAGCGCGTGCATTGCACCATAGCAAACTTGCGTGATGTTTGTTTAAATACGCAACCCCATAACCTTGCCCCTGATATTCTGGCAATACCACCATACCCCTAATTCTCCAGTTATTCTCTGATAAATTTAAGTTTTGATCTTGCGCATAAATAGAAATAATACCAACCAATTGATTGTTGATGTATTGACCAAAATGGATGGTACTATCTAATTTATCTTCATCATAATAGCACCTGGATATCGGTTGATTTTCCCGTAAAATCTGATGCCGAATAGGAACAACACTTTCTAAACTCACTTGTTTAATCATCACAACCTCATTTAAGATAATGTATCTTTCTATTATTTTAGCCAATTGTGAAAATACTCGATGCAAAGTTAGTTCTAAAAATTTTGCTTTTAGCTATACCTTTGGTCATATCTAATATCACCGTTCCACTTGTCGGCTTAATCAACACCGCCTTAATAGGGCATCTACCAAACCCTGACTATCTTATTGCCATGAGTATGGGTATTGCAGTTTTTGGATTCATCTTTCAAATATTTTTCTTTTTACGCATGAGCACAGTCGGACTTGTCTCACAGTTACGTAGCAGTGGAAAGCATCAAGAAACTTACAATATATTTGCTCAATACTTATTGTTTTCGATTATTGTCGGATTATTACTTATCGCCTGTCGATATTGGATTTTAATTGCCTGCAAACAGATTTATACCTTTGATAATCATACACTACAATTATTTCAAGACTATCTGTATATTCGCTTACACTCCGCACCAGCAGCGATTGCGAGTTTTTTATTCTTAGGTTTTTTTGTCGGCATACAAAAAATTAGACATGCCTTATACATGAGTATTATCATTAATTTCTTTACTATTATTTTTGGTATTTTATTCATCTTTCACTTTGACATGAATATTAAAGGCATTGCCTATGCGGATGTCATTGCACAGTATCTTGGTGCTTTTTATGCATTATTTTTTATTATTAAATATTTCAAAGATGCGGATATTAAATTTAAACAGATAACGTTATTACAGAATATAAAATACCTCTTTTCAATGAATTCAGATATTTTAATTAGAACGCTGTTACTGGTAAGCGCCCTATTTTTATTTTCGATTTTCAGTTCACGCTTAGGTCCAAATATTCTGGTGATTAATACCATTATTTTACAAATACAAGCACTAACCGCGCTAGCTTTAGATGGCTTTGCCAACGCAACTGAAACCCTGTGCGGTGAATTTCACAATCAAAAAAATAAGCTAAAAAATATTTTATTTAATACCGCAATGGCTTCATTAATTACATCAATAATCATTACCATTATCTACCTGTTTACCTACCACGACATATTATCTCTATTAACGTCTGATCAGGATATTATTACCATGGCAAAAAAATATCAGATCTTCGTTTATTTACTCCCCATTATTAGCGTTTGGTGCTTCTGGTTAGATGGTGTTTTTACAGGTTTACTTAAAACTAGAGATATGCGAAACACCATGATTTTCTCAGTTATCATCTATGGCATCTTTGCTTATCTCTCAACTTATATAAACAATGATTGGCTGTTTAGTTCCCTATTGTTGTTATTTATATTGCGTGCAATAACATTGGGAAAAAGGCTTTACATAAATCTGAGCTAGATTACTTATTTTGACTTTTTACAGCAGCCCCAACTAGCCAGCAACATCCAAAGTGCTGCTAACCCAACAACAATATAAGTAATCCTTTCAAATATCGGCACTTCTCGAAAAATATAATCAACAAGGTTGAAGTCAAATATACCAACTAACCCCCAATTTAAGCCGCCGATGATAACTAAGATAGTACTAATAAATGTAACAATTTTTGGCATAGTCATTCTCCTATAAGGGTTATATATTTCATGTAAAATTATAATTAACATATTGATATAAATCAAAAATGTGGCGATTTAAAAAAAGAAACTAAACAATAAGACGCTAAATACAATCAGACTAATGATCACGTACATTTTATTTCTTTCTTGAACAAAGCCTATTAGAGCTAGAATCACGCGTACAAATGGATTTAATAACAAGATAAAAATCCCAAGCTGGATTAAACTTCTTTCATTACCTGCAAAAGCATCTCGAATAATATCTATCGGTTTTACTAGTGAATTTGGTTCACCTTTAAAAACATGGGCGCCATAGGTTTTATCTGGATGGTTAAATAAAAATATCACTAATCCTGCCAAAATGACGACTGCAGCAATAATCACACCAATAATCATGATTCTGGCAAATAAAGCATAATAGTTTTTCTGATTCATAGAGAAACTCCAAAGCCACGCAAGACCATTTCTATACCAATAAAACTAATGGCGACTAAGAATATAATTCTTAAAATTCCAACGGAAACAACTGCCAATAACCTAGCGCCAATGACTGCACCAAACAATACTCCAAGCGCCACAGGCCCAGCCAATAAAGGATCAAAAAATCCATGTTTTAAATAAATGCCAACACTGGCTGCTGCGGTTACGCCGATCATAAAGTTACTGGTCGCAGTGGTGACTTTAAAAGGAATTTTCATGAGTTGATCCATCCCTAATACTTTAAATGCACCTGAGCCAATACCTAGCAGACCAGATAAAACCCCTGCAATAACCATAACAATAAAGCCAGGAATCACACCAAACACTGGGTATGGCTGACTAGGTCCATTTTTATTGGGAATTTCTCCAGGCAGTTGCAGTTTTACAGCTAAAGGACTTGAAGGTTTATCAATTATTCCTTCCTGATGTTTTTTAAAAAGCCCGAGTATTACCGTAATCAATAAAGCAACCCCAAAAATAATTGAGAGGATATTGACATCAACACGCACAGCAAGATACGCACCAAATACCGCTCCAATAGTCGTCGCAATACATAAAAACATACCAACACGAATATTACTAATGCCATCTTTTAAGTAGGCTGCTGCTGCACCAGATGAGGTTGCGATAACTGAAACTAAAGCAGCACCCATTGCATAACGAATATCTATACCAAAACATAAAACTAGCATTGGCGTGACAATAATGCCACCCCCTAGTCCAATCAACGACCCAAGCAAGCCTGCAAATATAGATAAACCCGCAACTAATAATTCAAAAGGTATTTCTGTCACAATAAAAGATATTTAAAAAGTCATGCCTAAAAGTATAGGCTATAAAGAAAGGAAAACATGGGCAACAATTATATCTTTTCTTTCAAGAAAGCAATAATGTCGTCTAACTGAACATCAAGTTTAGCCTCTTCAACACGGGACTTGTATTCAACTGTCCCTGTTGATAGACCGCGACTACCAACTACAATACGATGTGGAATGCCAATTAAATCAGCATCAGCAAACATGACCCCAGCACGTTCGTTCCTATCATCAAAGTAAACATCAAAACCAGCATCAAGTAATTCTGCATATAAATTTTCTGCTGCTTCTTTAACCTCAGGTGATTTATGCATGTTCATAGGAATTAAGGCAACATCATACGGTGCAATTGGTTTTGGCCAAATAATCCCATTTTCGTCATAGGACTGTTCAATCGCAGCGGCCACAGCACGTGAAACACCAAAACCATAACAACCCATAACCAAATTAACTGGCTTTCCATTTTCGTCTAATACGGTTGCATTCATTTTTTCAGAATAATGGGTACCCAACTGGAAAATGTGACCAATTTCTATGCCGTGTAAAAACTTCAGTTTACCTTTACCATCTGGGCTAATATCCCCTTCAACGACATTACGTAAATCTGCCGTAGCATAATTTTTTATGTCGATATCCCAGTTCGTACCTGTGAAATGCTGATCGTTCTCATTTGCACCACAAGAAAAATCCACACACATATGTGCACTGTGATCGACGATCACTTTAATTGGACTATTGACAGGCCCTAACGAACCTGGATCGGCATTAAATAAAGAACGGATTTCATCTTCAGTTGCAAACTCAAAGCTACCGCCAACTTCGGGTAGTTTTTCAACTTTAACTTCGTTCAGTTCGTGATCGCCACGCAATATTAACAATAAAAATTCGTCTTTATTCGTTTTAACAACTAAAGACTTAATGGTTTTTTTAATATCTATTTTCAAGAAATCACAGATATCTTTAATCGTTCTTTGATTCGGTGTATCAACTTTTTGAATTGTTTCATTTGGCTGTTGACGACTAGCTATATCAGGTTTTTGATAGGTTGCCAGCTCAATATTTGCTGCATAATCACCTGTCTCTTATACACATCTGACGCTGCCGACGATCTACTCTGTGTAGA